>DAOUYK010000114.1 GCA_030666145.1 Mycolicibacterium sp.
TGTCCCAGAAGAACTGGCGAAGTACACGATCGATTCATGGCACACGATGTACTACGCGGCGGGATACCTCATGAACAAAGTCCAGCCGAGGATGGGAATGATCGTCCACTACGAGGCTGGCGGGGCGGCACTGGATGCTGAAGCGGTTGCCGAAGTCCGGGCGAACTACAAGGGCCTATTCCAATTCGGCGGACCCGATGTCCAGGTGGTCAACGTGACGAAGGACGCCATCTGGTCGCGGGAGGCCGCGCTCCCGGAGGGCGCAGCGGTCGCACCGCTCGACCCGCGATGGTTGCTGCCCTCACCAATGCCATCGGAGCTTGAACTTCCGCGTCCAGAACTACCCCGCGAGCAGCAACAGGAGCAGTTCCTCCGGGATATGGAGACCGATCCGCACGAGTATTACCCGCCTGACGTCGACCGCGAGCCGGTCCAGAGCTGGCCGGCCGAAGGCTTCAAGGTCGATCCGCGTGAGATGCTGCGGGCCCGCGGAATCGATCCGGATGAGCCGTGAGGCTGCGCTGGGTCAGGAATCGGGTGCGGCCGGCGCGGTTGGTTCCGGCTCGATCCCACTGACAATTCTGACGGGGTTTCTCGGAGCAGGTAAGACCACCTTGTTGAACCGGCTACTCAGCGGTGACCACGGCTTGCGGGCGACCGTCCTGGTCAACGACTTCGGATCGATCAACATCGACGCCGAGCTCGTGGTCGGTATCGAAGACGACATGATCAGCCTGGCCAACGGCTGTGTCTGTTGTGAGATTCGCGACGACCTTCTCGGCGCGGTTGAGCGGCTCGTCGCCTTGCCCGCACCGCCGGATCACATCATCCTTGAAGCCAGCGGCGTTGCTGACCCGGCCGGCATCTGGGCTACCTTCGCGACCTCTCAGACGCCGGACTGGGTGCGGCTGGACAGCGTCATCTGTGTGGTGGATACCGAGCAGGTCTTTACCCACTTCGACGATGCCCCCGCACTGTTGATGCTCAAGACCCGCCAGATCGGTTTCGCCGACCTGGTGATACTCAACAAGATCGATCTCGTCTCACCCGAGCACCTGGCGTGGGTGCGGAGCTGGATTGAGCAGACAATGGATCGGGTTCGTCTGGTGGAGGCCGTCCGCGCCGAGGTGCCTCTGGAGATCCTCCTCGGCGCAATCCGATCAGGGCCTGAGATTGACTGGGACAGTGGCGCAGCCGGCAGCCACGGTGAGCAATTCCGGACGTGGACCTTTCGAACAAATGGCATCTTCGACCCACACACGTTGCAGGAGATGCTTCGACGGGACCTCCCAGGAAATGTCTACCGGTGCAAGGGGTTCGTGGAGCTGACCGGCAGCCCGCCCCGGCGCATGTTGCTCCAGGCCGTCGGGCGGCGCTCGGAACTGACATCAGCGGGACCGGGGCGTGTGGCGATGACCGGCAGTCAGATCGTAGTAACCGGCAGTCAGATCTTAGTAATAGGTGCGGACACACTGGATCCGCACCATCTGCGACAGCTCTTTGAGACGTGCCTAGCAACTGCTCTCCCAGCCTCCCCTGGGCGACGGTTTGTCACGGGAGCCCCTCGATTTCGGGTGAGTCGGCCTGTGAGACGCTGCTTAAGTGTTCGTGACCGCGGGTAGCGGCCGCGCGGCAGGCATCGCCGCCGGTGCCTTGGCCGACGCGGTTTTCGGCGACCCCAGACGTGCCCACCCGGTGGCTCTGTTCGGCAGCAGCGCAACGGCTTTGGAGCGTCGCAGCTATTCCGACAGCCAGTTCGCGGGTTCGTTACACGCCACCGGTCTACTCGCGGCGATCGCGGTCCTCGGGTCGGTCCTCGAGGGAGCGGTTGGGCGCCGCGGAGCGCTCCGGGAGGGGGCGTGCGTTGCGGCGGCGACGTTTGTCGCGCTGGGTGGGACGTCGCTGTGCCGAACCGGTCGACGCATGGTGGACTTGTTACAGGACGGGGATGTCGGTGCTGCGCGCCGGCTGCTGCCGTCGCTGTGCGGACGCGACCCCGCGATGCTCGACCATGGGGGCCTCACGCGCGCAGCGCTGGAGTCGATCGCCGAGAACACCACCGATGCCCATGTCAGTGCACTGATATGGGCATCGGTGGGCGGTACCCCCGCGGTACTTGTGTACCGGGCCGCCAACACCCTGGACGCGATGATTGGCAACCGTTCGCCGCGATATGCCCGGTTCGGCTGGGCGGCAGCCCGTTTCGATGATCTGGTCAATCTCGGCGGGGCTCGGTTGACAGGCGCGCTGGTTGTGCTGTGCGCACCCGTGGTCGGCGGGTCACCAGTGGCGGCAATGCGGGTATGGCGGCGCGATGCCCGAAAGCATCCGAGCCCCAACGCCGGCGTGGCTGAGGCGTCTTTCGCCGGTGCGCTCGGTGTGCGTCTCGGTGGTCCCACCCATTACGCACACGAGCTGGAGATCCGTCCTTCGCTCGGCGACGGCCGAGCCCCCGAGGTGGGCGACCTCGCGCGCGCGGTGCGATTGTCGCGTGCCGTCCAACTGCTTGCTGTCGGTCTTGCGGTGGCCGTCAGCGTCGCCTGCCGTAGCGGTCGGCGAGTTTCTCCTC
This sequence comes from Mycolicibacterium sp., assembly GCA_030666145.1. Classification (GTDB taxonomy): domain Bacteria; phylum Actinomycetota; class Actinomycetes; order Mycobacteriales; family Mycobacteriaceae; genus Mycobacterium. Next base: position 2,570 of record DAOUYK010000114.1, read on the forward strand.
GGTGGTGAGCGGCGCGGAGGGATCGCCGTCATCTTCGTGGGACGCGAGAGCTTCGGCAGCCGCCTTCTCGCGACGGCGCACCCGCAGTTCGGTATAGACGAAATAGCCGACGCCGATCGGCGCGATGATGCCGAACGCGATCCACTGGATGCCGTAGGACAGGAAGGGGCCAGCGTCGAGGTGCGGCAGTGGGATAACACCGAGGCCGCCGGGTTGATCCTGCACAAGCTGCAAATATGAGCCCGCCAGCGGGACGCCGGTCAAGGCAGAGATCTGTCCGGTGTTGATCGAGTAGACCTGATGCACGCCGTTGGTTGTGAAGGGATTCTTGCCTTGGGCGACGGTTTCGGGATCGCGGAGTCTGGAGGTGATGGTCACGGTGTCGGCAGGCGGCGGATCGAAGGGCGGTACCTGCGAGCCCGCGACGGGACGTATGTAGCCGCGGTCGACGAGCACGGTGGGGCCGCCGTCCACCGCGAACGGAGCGAGCACTTCGAAAGCGGGTTCGCCGTCGATGACCCGTAACCTGGCCAGTACCTGGCCTTCAGGCAGGTAATGCCCGGTGGCCGTCACGCGTTGCCACTGATCATCGGGCGCCGCAGAATCCTGTTGAGGCAAAACCGTCGTCACGGGGACCGGATCGGATTCCAGTGAACGGGCGATCTGGGCGTTCTCGCGCGACGTCGTGGTGCTCTTGCCCAGCTGCCACGGTGCCAGCACCGTGAAACACAGGTAGGCAAAGGCGAAAACGACGACGAACAGCGCCAGCCATTGTGGTCGCAGCAGAAAGCCCCAGCGGCGCATCGTCAGCTAACCCGTTCCCGCTTAGCCAGCTGCGCGTCCACCCAGCCATGCAGGCCGGGTAGCGATGCATCGATCACCGCGAGCACTTCCTCGAAGTCGTCGTGGGTGCCGTAGTACGGATCCTCGACATCGGGGGCATGGGCGCCCGACCTCGGGTCGAATGACCGCAGCATCCGCAGCCGGTCGGCCGGCACGCCCTGGTGCTGCAGCATGCGCAGGTGGTTGCGGCCGAGTGCCACCACCAGGTCCGCAGACAAGTGGTCGGCGTCGATCTGTGTGGCGCGATGCGACGTCGGGTAGCCGTGTGCGCGCAGGACGTGTCCAGCTCGGTCGTCGGCTGGTTCACCGTGGTGCCAGTGGCCGGTGCCGGCGCTGGTGACGCGCACGGCCGCGGCGAGTCCACGCTCGCCGATTTGATGGGCGAAGATCTTCTCCGCCATCGGACTCCGGCAGATGTTGCCCGTACAAATAAAGGTGATGTGCAGCATCACGCCGGCCCTCGGGGCTCCGCTGTCAGGCACCGAGCACCTCACGTAGGTCGTCGACACTGGTGAGGTGCATCAGCGCGCCGTCCGAGCCGCCTGCGTCGGTGAAGTCGTCGTGCCCGTAGCCCCAGTCGACGACGATGGTGCCGATGCCGTGCGCAGCGGCGCCATCGACGTCGTGGGACCGGTCGCCGACCATCACAACGCGCTCGGGCAGCGGCGCCAATTGGGTGAGCGCGTGGCCCAACACGTCGGCCTTAGATGAGCGGGTGCCGTCGAGGCTGGCCCCGGCGATCACCTCGAAGTGACTCTCAAGGCCGAAATGGGCGAGGATCCGCCGCGCCGTCGGCTCGGCCTTGGAGGTGGCTACTGCCAGCCGAACGCCGCTGAACTGCAGGTCAGCGAGTAGCTCGGGGATCCCGGCATAGGGACGGTTCATCGACCAGCCCCTGCTGACGTAGTCGGCGCGGTAAGCGGCTATCGCCGCGTCGGCATACTCGCCTAGGCCCATCTCCTGCAGGGTGACGTGCATAGGCGGACCGACGACCCGGCTGGCGAGATCGCCTTCGGGAACCGCCATACCGATGGTCAGCAGCGCGTGCCGAAAGCTGGCAATGACGCCGGCCGCCGAATCGGTCAACGTCCCGTCTAGGTCGAAGATCACCAGATCGTTGCGGCTTGCCCGCGCGAAGTTCCCGATGCTGTCTAGCGTGTCCGCCACCGCACCATTATCCCTGATTCCGATGGTGGATAGGCACGCGCACAAGTCACGCGCACTAGTGTCGTGATGTGGCAAGTCTGGGAGTAAGGCGATGACAGTCCAGCTCGCGGACATCATCGACGTACTTGATGCGGCCTACCCCCCTTGGCTCGCCCAGGGGTGGGACTCGGTCGGGTTGGTGTGTGGGGACCCGTCCGAAGTCGTCGCGGCAGTGACCATCGCCGTGGACGCGACGCCGTCTGTGGTGGCACAGGTGCCTGACCGCGGTCTCCTGTTAGCTCATCACCCGCTGCTGTTGCGCGGCGTGGACTCGGTGTCAGCCGATACTGCGAAGGGTGCCCTGATCCACGCGATGATCCGGACCGGTCGCGCCCTGTTCACCGCGCACACCAACGCCGACAGCGCATCGCCCGGAGTGTCGGATGCGCTGGCTGGCGCGCTGGGTCTGGAAGTTTCCGACGTGCTCTCGCCGGTGCCGGCCGGGCCTGAGCTGGACAAGTGGGTGGTCTTCGTACCCGCAGATTTTTCGCAGAACCCACAGATCGCCGCCACGATTCGCGCCGCGATGTTCTCGGCGGGCGCCGGCCAGATCGGTGATTACTCGCAGTGCAGCTGGAGCGTTGCCGGGAAGGGGCAGTTCCTGCCGCACGAGGGTGCGACACCGGCGATCGGCGCCGTGGGCGCGGTCGAACAGGTCGCCGAGGATCGGATCGAGATGGTGGCGCCGGCGGCGCGGCGCGCCGCCGTCCTCGCCGCCCTGCGCAACGCGCACCCCTACGAAGAGCCCGCATTCGATATTCTCGCCTTAGAGGCCGCTCCCGGTGCGGTCGGGCTGGGACGCATTGCAACCCTGCCAAGCCCAGAACCCCTATCGACGTTCATGTCCCGAGTTCGCGATGCGTTGCCCACCACCTCGTGGGGGGTGCGCGCCTGCGGAGATGCGGCGGCATCGGTGTCGCGGGTTGCCGTATGCGGCGGCGCGGGCGACTCGCTGCTTGCCGACGTCGCTGCTGCGGGGGTCGACGCCTACGTCACAGCCGACTTACGTCATCATTCCGCCGACGAACACAGTCGCATCTCAGGGGTCGCGCTCGTCGATGTGGCGCATTGGGCCAGCGAATATCCGTGGTGTGCTCAGGCGGCGAGGGTTCTGCGCAATCACTTCGGTGCCTCGCTACCGGTCGCCGTGTCCGATGTGCGAACCGACCCATGGAATGTCGAGGAGGCTGGCCATGAAAGCTGAAGTCAGACAGCTGCAGTCGTTACTCAAGGTGGCTGAACTCGACGCCGAGATCAGCCGGATCGAGTATCGGACCAAGAACCTCGCCGAGCAGCGGGCACTGGAGGAACTGCAGGCCCGCCATCAGGAGGCAAATGACCAGCTGGCCGCGCTGCAAATCGCCTTGGAAGACATCGATGCGCAGATCGCGAAATTCGAGAGTGAGATCGAGAGCGTGCGCCAGCGCGAGGACCGCGACCGTGCACTGCTCGACAGCGGAACGGTCGACGCCAAGCAGCTCACGGAGCTTCAGCATGAGCTAGACACGTTGCAACGACGCCGGGCCAGCTTGGAGGACTCGTTACTGGAAGTGATGGAACGGCGCGAGGAGCTTGGGGCTGATCAGGATCGGGGGTTGGCAGAGATCGACGAGCTCGAGAAGTCGCTCAGTGACGGCCGATACGCATGCGATGAGGCCCGCGCGCAGCTGGCCCAGCTCCGCCACCAATCTCTCTCGCATCGTGATGATCTCGTTGCCGGCCTCGATGAGGGCTTGGTTACGCTCTATGAGCATCAGCGGGCTCGGGGGGGCGTGGGCGCGGGGTCGCTGCAGGGACGCCGATGTGGCTCATGTCGGATAGAAATTGACAGAGGGGAGTTGGCACGGATCGCCGCCGCGGCCGAAGACGACGTGCTGCGATGTCCGGAATGCTCCGTGATCCTATTGCGGGTCAAGGGTTTTCAAACGTGAAGGTACTACTCGAAGCCGACGGAGGATCCCGTGGCAACCCGGGCCCCGCCGGTTACGGCGCAGTAGTGTGGACCCCAGACCGGGGATCGGTGCTCGCCGAAGCGAAATCATCGATCGGCACGGCTACTAACAACGTCGCTGAATACCGCGGATTGATCGCCGGACTTGAGGAAGCGGCCGTCCTCGGCGCCACCGACGTCGAGGCCTACCTTGACTCCAAGCTGGTTGTCGAGCAAATGGCGGGTCGGTGGCGGGTCAAGCACCCTGACCTCGCACCGCTGCATCAGCAAGCCAAAGACCTCGCGCGTAAGTTCGATTGCGTCAGCTATACCTGGATCCCGCGGGCAAGAAACAGTCACGCCGATCGGCTTGCCAACGAAGCCATGGATGCTGCCGCGGAGCTTGCCGAATCCGGTCAGGATCCGGCCCCGGCAGGTCGGGTCAAGCCCGCGGCGACGACCAGCGTCGTTACGAGTTCAGCCGGTTGGACCGGGGCCAGGGGAGCGCCGACCCGATTGCTTCTGCTTCGTCACGGCCAGACGGAACTGTCAGTGCAACGACGGTACTCCGGACGGGGAAACCCACCCCTGACCGACCTTGGCGTCAGGCAGGCGGAGGCAGCTGCGCTGTACCTCGGGAAGCTGGGCGGCATCGACGCCGTCGTCTCATCTCCGTTGCAGCGGGCCTACGACACTGCCTCGGCCACCGCAGGGGAGCTCGGCCTGGACGTCGTCGTTGACGACGAACTGATCGAGACGGACTTCGGAGCGTGGGAAGGACTTACGTTCGACGAGGCCGCTGAGCGCGATTCCAAGCTGCATCTGCGCTGGCTGCGTGACACCTCGTTGCGACCACCGGGCGGCGAAAGCTTCGATGCTGTGACCTCGCGTGTACGCATCGCCCAACAGCGGATCATCGCCGAACATGCCGGGCAGACCGTGCTGGTGGTATCTCACGTGACACCGATCAAGACGCTACTGCGGTTGGCCCTCGACGCCGGCCCGGCCCTGCTGTACCGGCTGCATCTGGACCTTGCGTCGCTGTCGATCGCCGACTTTTATCCCGACGGCGCTACGTCAGTGCGCCTGGTCAACCAGACCGCCTACCTGTGATCAGGTTGCGCACCGCGCTGCAGACGCCGTACGCCGTGATCGGAGCATGCAGGCGCGCTCAGTTCGGGAGCTGTTACCGGAATCGGCACTCGAACCATTACGTTGTTAGGGCGGATGAGCTGGCTGGGCGGCCGCGCATCATCTATAAGCCGGATGGGAGATTACGGTGGAGGATGGTTCGAGGAAAGTCCGGACTTCACAGAGCAGGGTGATTGCTAACGGCAATCCGAGGTGACTCGCGGGAAAGTGCCACAGAAATCAGACCGCCACCACAGAGCTTTCGGGCGATGGGGTGGTAAGGGTGAAACGGTGCGGTAAGAGCGCACCAGCGTTCCGGGTGACCGGAGCGGCTAGGCAAACCCCACCCGAAGCAAGGCCAAGAATGTCGCACCGGGATCGCGGCAGCGCAGGCGCACGAGGGCTGCTCGCCCGAGTCTGTGGGTAGGCTGCTCGAGGCACCTGGTAACGGTGTGCCCAGATGGATGGTCGCCACCTCGCTGCCAGAAGGCAGTGAGGAACAGAATCCGGCTTACAGGCCAGCTCATCCGCCCCTTGGCGGTACCGCTGGTAAGTCAGGACTTGCGGACTGCCTTGTGTAGTTTCCTGAGTGCGCCCTCGAGCTGGTCTTCCCACCGCTGTGCGAGGTTGTCTTCCTGCTGGTACAGCAGCCCATAGGTGAAAGTGTTCTCGCCGGCGGCGTGGGCCAATGCAGCCTGCTGGCTCAGATGTAGACGGCTGACCACACTGTCCTGGTGATCGCCCAATAACGTCTGGATGCGCTTGGCACGGTCGGCCACCTTGGTCGCGCCCATGGCCGCGGCGTGGTAACGCAGTTGTTTGGCGCGCTTGCGGAGCCGGTGCAGTGCTTCGTCCTCATCGGTGTCGTCAGCGGCGGCGGCATAGGCTGCCTTGGCAGCCTTGCGGACCAGCTTGTAAGCCGATTTGATCGTCATGTCAGCTGGTTCCTTGCCGCGGGTCCGCGGGGGAGGTTCGGCTGCCGCTAGCGCCTCGAGTGCGTCGAGTAGTCGGAAATAGCGTTGTGAGCTCAGCGCCGTCAGCGAACGCCTCCACCCGCTTTGGTAGCGCTTCCTGGCACCCCCGACGAGCCGCTCCCGCACAGGGCCACGAACGTTGGGCTCCGGTAGCGCGTCCAGCTCGCGCTCGTATCGCTCCGCGAGCACCTCGGCATCGCGTGCCACGCCGAGCACGCCGGCGAGCTCACGCAATTCTTCGAGAATCCACTCGTCGTCGGTGATCCCCAACGACCCTGCCGCCAACCGCAGCAGGCTGCGGATCTTGCGGGTCGCCACTCGCATCTGGTGGACCGAGTCGTAGGCATCCGATCGGACGGCGCGATCCCAGCCGAGTAGTTCGTCGACCTGTTCGGCGATCGCCCGGTGCAGGGGATCGGCCGACGCTTCAGGGGCCTGCTGCACGGGTTCGCTCAGGGCGAGAACCCGCGCTAGCTTCGAACGGTGACCGGCCGGCAGTGCTCCGGCATCCTGCAGGCGGTTGGTCAATCGGGCGAGCAGCGCGGTCCCGCCACCCGAGGTGATCTCGAGCTCCCATTCGCGCCAGCGCTGCTCGTCTCCACCGTCGGCCCTCGCGGTGACCTGGTCGTCGCGGAACTCGGCAACGGCGGAGCCGTCGGGTCCATACAGCGTCGCGACCGTCCTGGTGGTGCTGATGCGCGCCATCGGGGTCAAGGGGCCGTCGCGCACGATCGCCAACACCACGTCTCGAAGGCTTTCCGGCACTGCGGGTTCGGCGGCTGACCAGGTTGTGAGGGGAACCCGCACTTCGGTGCGGGTATCAGGTCTGGCCGGCAGCTTGAGGTGCCATCCGGCGTCCGCCCCACCGTTACTCCGTCGCAACGTGACCCGATGGCGGGCCAGATCACGACCCGGTGCGTCGAAATACACAGCGTCGAGTTTTTGTGACGGCGATCGCTCGACACGCACCACTGACGAGAGTCCGTCGAACGAGGGCGTCACGGTGGATT
>DAOUYK010000100.1 GCA_030666145.1 Mycolicibacterium sp.
GAAAATTGGCGTCTGGCGCAGGAACAAGGTGTGTTCGGCAGGGGTGCAGAAGCCCATCACCGCCTCCACCCCGGCGCGGTTGTACCAAGACCGGTCATACAACACGATCTCCCCCTTGGCGGGCAAGTGGGCGATATAGCGCTGGTAATACCACTGCCCCCGCTCGCGGTCCGAAGGCGCGGGCAGCGCAGCGATCCGAGTGATACGTGGGCTCAGGTACTCCACGAACCTCTTGATCGTGCCGCCTTTGCCGGCGGCATCACGCCCCTCGAAGACGATGACGATTCGGGCGCCAGTCTCGCGGACCCACTCCTGCAACTTCACCAATTCCGCTTGAAGACGGAACAGTTCTGCAGCGTAGAGGTCATTGGGGATCTTCGTCGGCTTGTGCTTGCCCGCACTCTTCGAGGCCACCTGCAAATCCTAGTGTGGCCTCGACGGTGACGATTGCGTTACTGCGCGGCCTCCACCAACTCGTCGAGCGCCTCACGCAACAGGTTGGGCAGCATATCCACGTCGCTCATCGCGTCCCGGTCAGCGTTGATGCCGAAGTAGAGCATGCCGTTGTAGGAGGTGACGCCGATCGCGAGCACCTGGTTGTGCAGCAGCGGTGGGACCGCGTAGGTCTCCAGCAGCTTGGTGCCCGCGATGTACATCTGCTTCTGGGCCCCGGGCACGTTGGTGATCAACAGGTTGAACTGACGGGCCGAGAACGTGGTCGCGACCCGGATACCCATGGCGTGCAACGTCGGAGGGCCGAAGCCCGTCAGCGTGACGATTGTCCGGGCATCGACAAGGCTGGCCGCGGAGGGGTTGGACTCGGTGGCGTACGCGACCTGCGACAATCGCACCACAGGGTTGCCTTCGCCGACAGGAAGATCCACCAAGAACGGCGACACCGCGCTCATCGCCTGACCGGGCCCGCTGGAGTCGAGTTCGCCGTCGGGATATACCGACATCGGAGCCATCGCGCGCACGGTCGTCGTCGAGGTCACCGGCTCTCCCCGGGACAGCAGCCAATTCCGCAATGCTCCCGCCACCACCGCAAGCACGACATCGTTGACGTCGCAGTCATACCTGGCACGCAGCTGCCGGAACACTTCAAGGCTGCCCGCCGACACCGAGAACCGCCGGTTGCGCGAGACCGTGGTGTTAAGGGGGCTACTCGGCGCGGTACCCCGCGCGACGGTGCGGGCCACGCCGGCGACCCTGCGACCCAGATCCACCAGCTGGCTGGTGTTGGTCACCGTCTCGGTGACCGCCGATCGCACCGCGGCGAGCTGGGCGGTGGGCCGGGCGACCCACTCGCCGAGCGCGCTCAGCACCAGTTGGCGGTCGTTGGGTTCGCGTGACGGGATCCAGATATCCTCAGCGAATTCTGGCGGCTTCTGGGTTCGATCGGCGATCACATGGCCGATCTCCAGCGCAGCCATACCGTTGACCAGCGCCTGGTGCGTCTTGGTGTAGATCGCGATCCGGTTCTTCGCCAGACCCTCGACAAGGTACATCTCCCAGAGGGGCCGAGACTTGTCCAGCGGGCGGGAACCCAGCCGCGCGATGAGTTCGTGCAGCTGAGAATCACTACCCGGCGATGGCAGCGCCGAACGACGGATGTGGTAAGTGATGTCAAAGTCGCCGTCATCGATCCAGACCGGCCGGGCCAGACCGAAACTCACCTCACGGACTTTCTGCCGGTACCGCGGAATCTGCGGCAACCGCTGCTCCACGGTTGCCAGCACGGTTTCGTAACTCAGCCCGTCGCGGGGCTTGCGCAGAATCGACAGCGACCCAACGTACATCGGGGTCGCTGAATTCTCCATCCGGAAGAATGTCGCGTCCGACGTCGACAATCTAGTCACCATCCCGGCGCCGCCCTCCTCTCCATCACGCGAAAAACAGTGTCACGTTAGCTGCCAGAACCGGCGCCGCGCTAAATGGGTGTACCGCAGCCCTTGTAGAGCATGGGATCATTGAGCCGTCTGCGACTCTCCAGCAGATGCCATTCGTTCCGTGCCCGATCGCTGGAGAGCAACCATGACCTCATCGACCCCGTCTCAGACCTTCCCTGATCCGTCATCTGAACAGTGGATGGCCACACCGATCATCGACTACGAACCCGCGCCGGCGCCGCTTGGTCGGCTGCGCACGCCGCGATGTCCGACGCTATCTGCTGAAGCACTGCATCGTCGCTCGCCGCACCCACCCCGACGCCCCGCGTAGCAACTCCGCGAGCCCCCGCCGCCCAAGTCGGCAATGGTCTTCGCCGAGACCGCGTTGCGCCAAGTCATCGAGGTCATCGACCGACGCAGGCCAGTGGCACAGCTGCGCCCGGTGATGACGCCGGTGCTGGTCGACCGCGTCATCGCACACGCCCGCGTCACGCACCGAGGGAGCGCGACCATGCGCAGGGTGCGGGTGCGCTCCGTCGACCCTGCGGTAGACCCCGGAGTAGGCCCCGCAGTCGAGGCGGGCGTGCAGAAGAGCGACAAACACGGCGAGGTCTACGCGGCTGAGGTGTTCGCCTCGTTCAGTCGATCCGGGCGTGTGCACGCCGTCGCCGCCCGCATCGAGCGGTACAGGAACCGGTGGCGGATGGTCGCGCTGCAGATCGGCTTAGCCGCCCCCTACCTGGGTTCGCCATCCTTTGCGCGTGCGCGCCGGTTGGCGCGTCGGGCCGCTTCGCGACGCTCGCGCCGCGTTCCACCGCCGCTGGCGCCGGAAGGCTGATCGCCGCCCGAGCGCGTAACCTCCGCGGACCCGTCCTCCGACGGACCCGAATAGGTCAGCGGCGGCGCATCGTTGCCAACTCCCTTGGCACGCAGCCCAGCCGACGGGGCGGGCCGCTGCTTGGTGGCGACACCACCCTTGTTCGATTCGGCTGCCGCGGCAGCAGCGGCCGCGAACTCGGCGAGCCCGGAAGGAGCTGCCTTTGGCGAGAGGGCCGGACCCGGTGCGGCTTCGACGCCCACGTTGAACAAGAAGCCGACGGACTCCTCCTTCATCCCGTCAAGCATGCCGATGAACATATCGTAGCCTTCACGCGCATATTCGACCTCGGGACGCTGCTGGGCCAACCCACGCAGGCCAATGCCTTCCCGTAGGTAGTCCATCTCGTAGAGATGTTCGCGCCACTTGCGGTCAAGGACGCTGAGCAACAGGTTGCGCTCCAACTGCCGCATCGCGCCCTCCCCGGCAATCCCCTCGACCTCCTGCTCGCGCTCGGCATAGGCGCGTTCGCTGTCGGCGATCAGCGCGTCGAACAGCTCCTTGCGAGTCAACTCACCCGGCTCACCGACCGCATCGGAGTCGATCAGATCGTGGTGGTCGATCCCAACGGGATAGAGCTGCGTGATCCCCTCCCACAGCTTCTCGAGGTCCCAATCCTCGGAGTAGCCCTCGGCCGTGGCGCCGTCGACGTAGGCGGTGATCACGTCCACGAGCATTTTATGTGCCTGCTCTGCCAGGTTCTCACCTTCGAGGATTCGGCGGCGCTCGGCGTAGATGACCTGGCGCTGCTGGTTCATCACTTCGTCGTACTTGAGGACTTCTTTACGGATGTCGAAGTTCTGCTGCTCCACCTGGGTCTGCGCGCTCTTGATCGCCCGGGAGACCATTTTTGCCTCGATCGGCACATCGTCGGGCAGGTTCAGCCGGGTGAGCAGCGTCTCCAGCGTCGCCCCGTTGAAGCGGCGCATCAGTTCATCGGCCAGAGAAAGATAGAAGCGGGACTCGCCCGGGTCGCCCTGGCGGCCCGAGCGGCCGCGCAGCTGGTTGTCGATGCGCCGAGATTCGTGACGCTCCGTGCCGAGCACGTAGAGCCCACCGGCGGCGACAACTTTCTTAGCCTCAGCGGCGGCCTGCTCCCTTACGCGTGGAAGTTCTTCGTGCCAGGCCTTCTCGTACTCGTCGGGGGTCTCGACCGGGTCGAGGTTGCGCTGGCGCAGCTGGTGATCCAACAGGTAGTCGACGTTGCCGCCGAGCACGACGTCGGTGCCGCGCCCCGCCATGTTGGTGGCCACCGTGATGGCGCCCAGCCGACCGGCCTCGGCGATGATGCCGGCCTCCTGCTCGTGGAACTTCGCGTTAAGGACGTTGTGCTTCATGCGTCGCTTCTCGAACTGGCGCGACAAGAACTCCGAACGTTCCACGCTGGTGGTACCGATGAGGACCGGCTGGCCCTTCTCGTAGCGCTCGGCGACATCGTCGACGACCGCGATGAATTTGGCCTCCTCGGTCTTGTAAATCAAGTCCGACTCATCGGACCGGATCATCGGCTTGTTCGTCGGGATCGTCACCACACCGAGCTTGTAAATCTCGTGCAGCTCGGCCGCTTCGGTCTCCGCGGTGCCGGTCATGCCGGCGAGCTTCTTGTACAGCCGGAAGTAGTTCTGCAGCGTTACCGTGGCGACCGTCTGGTTCTCCGCCTTGATCTCGACTTGTTCCTTGGCCTCGATGGCCTGGTGAAGGCCCTCGTTGTACCGGCGTCCCACGAGCATGCGTCCGGTGAACTCGTCGACGATGAACACTTCGCCGTTGCGAACGATGTAGTGCTTGTCGCGTTCGAACAGGTCCTTGGCCTTGAGGGCGTTGTTCAGGTAGCTGATCAAGGGCGAGTTCGCGGCCTCGTAGAGATTCTCTATCCCCAGCTGATCCTCGACGAACTCCACACCGACTTCGTGCACGCCGACGACCCGCTTCTTGATGTCGACCTCATAATGGACATCGGCTTTCATCAGCGGCACCAGCCGGGCGAACTCGGTGTACCAGTTCGATCCGCCGTCTGCCGGCCCGGAGATGATCAGCGGGGTGCGGGCCTCGTCGATCAGGATCGAGTCGACCTCATCGACGATCGCGAAGGCGTGGCTTCGCTGCACCACATCCTCGAGACTCTGGGCCATATTGTCGCGCAGATAGTCGAATCCGAGTTCCCAGTTGGTCCCGTAGGTGATGTCAGAGTTGTAGGCGGTACGCCGCTCGTCGGATGTCATCTGACCCAGGATCACGCCCACCTCCAGACCCAGGAAGCGGTGCACGCGGCCCATCTGCTCAGCGTCGCGCTTGGCCAGATACTCATTGACGGTGATGACGTGCACGCCCTCGCCGGCCAGTGCGTTCAGGTAGGCCGTCAGTACCGAGGTGAGCGTCTTTCCCTCACCGGTCTTCATCTCGGCGACATTGCCGAAGTGCAGCGCGGCGGCGCCCATCACCTGGACGTCGAAGGGGCGCTGACTGAGCACTCGCCATGCTGCCTCACGGGCGACGGCAAACGCCTCGGGCATGATGTCGTCGAGACTGGCACCGTTTGCGAGCCGGTCCTTGAACTCGTCGGTCTTGCCTCGGAGTTCGGCATCGGACAGCTTCTCGGTGTCATCGGACAGGGTGTTGACGTAGTCAGCCACCCCCTTGAGGCGTTTGACCATGCGGCCTTCGCCGAGACGGAGCAACTTCGACAGCACGCTGTTTCCTCGTTTTTCTTGCTTGCATTTATGGCACTCATCACGAGTGAGACGGACACCATCGTAGGCGACGCGCTGAAATCGCTGGTCGAGCGTGTCAGGCGCGCCACTCTGCCCACGAATCCGCCGCCCAAGCCGACACCATCGGCGCCCTTGGGCGCTGGATCGGAGTTCAGGTCAGCCGGATCATCCCGTAGTCGTAGGCGTGGCGCCGATAGACCACGCAGGGCTTGTCACTCTCCTTGTCGTGGAACAAGAAAAAGTCGTGACCCACGAGCTCCATCTCATAAAGAGCGTCGTCGACAGTCATCGGGATTGCGGGGTGTTCCTTGGTACGGACAATCCGCCCAGGTTCATGGTCGTCGCCAGCTGCAGCGTCGCTCCGCGCGGCATCTTGTGCCGAGGGGGTGAAAGCGTCCGCCAGATGGTCAAGGGAGGTGGCTTCGTGTAGCGACAGCGGAGTCTTGTCGCCGTAATGGATCTTGCGGCGGTCCTTGCTCTTGCGCAGACGGCTTTCGAGTTTGCCCGCCGCCGACTCCAGGGCCGCATAGAAGCTGTCGGCACAGGCCTCGCCGCGCACGACGGGTCCGCGTCCACGGGCGGTGATCTCCACGTGTTGGCAGTTCTTACGCTGGCGCCGGTTCTTTTCATGATCCAGCTCGACGTCGAACAAATAGATCGTGCGGTCGAATCGTTCCAGGCGGGCCAGCTTCTCGAGGACGTAGGCACGGAAGTGGTCGGGAACTTCGACGTTGCGCCCCTTTACCACCACCTCGGCGTTTTGATTAGCGTCAGGTGACTCTGTCGCGTTGCTATCTTCGACCACCATCGTGCTGTCCGTGTCCGCGGAATTAATTGACATACTTGGCAACTCGATTCTCTTTCGCGTTCGCACACCTGCGTGTGCTCGGGCCATCAAGGAATTCGCGCCGACGGAGCATAGCTGGTGCGGCCATTCGCCGGCGCAAGGTGTCTACCACTCACCTCCTACCGCAAAGCGCGATATCCGGCGTCTCGGTGTTGAGCGCCGCCGTGAGTTGTTCACGGTTGGTTGGTGCCGACGGTAGTCCGTGTTCACCCGGTCGTGCCACAAAATTCGCAGACTGTTTTCAACTCTTCACGTCGTTCTGAGGTGGGTTTAATCGGCTCGCTGAGGTCACGCATGCGCCAGCGCGAGCACCGCGACGACACCCAGCAATATCCACCGTCGCCGGCGAGACGAATTCGGCGGTGGAGTACCGGGTAGCGGCAGCCGATCCTGCCGGTACGACGGTGGGTCACCCCCAGGTGGCATGGGCGGCATCGACATGGGCCTACCTGCACCTACGACTCAGGCGAATGCTCCACATGGTTTGCGATTCTAGCGAGCAGCTTCCCCCACCCCTGGCGGGAAAACCTGGTCCACCCATCCACCGCATGTCCTGCAACCGAACCGAACTTCATTGGGCGAGCAAGAACCCCTCGATCAAGAGAGCAGGCTCACACTCGACGGAATCGGCGCGAAGAACACCCGAAAGCGAGCAAAGCCAGTCGTTCGGCTCAACTGAGCACGATCGAATCCCCCTGCACTGTGATGGCCTCCGGGATCAAAGGTCGCTGCGCAGGCCCGTTGAGCACCGCGCCGTCGAGGCTGAACTTGCTGCCGTGACACGGGCAATTGATGGTCCCATCGGCCACCTCGTTGAGCAGGCAGCCGGTGTGGGTGCAAACAGCAGAAAATGCCTTGAAATCCCCCGCCACGGGCTGAGTAACCACCATCGTGCCGACGATCACACCCGACCCGACGGGCACATCGGCGGTTTGAGTTACGACGTCGGGCGCGGAATTCTCACTAGACCCAGAGCCGGAATCACCACCGCTCGAACACCCAGCCACCGCGGCTGCCCCCAAACCCACTCCGGCGCCCGCGATTACCGCCTTGCGGGAAACCCGCACCTCGCCGATACCCATCTCTATACCCATCGCAACCTTCCTGCCAACGCGAACAATGTCAGCCCGGCAGCACCGGCAACGCACCCGGCACCATCAGCGGCCGGACCTCTGTCCACCCGGGGTCATCGTCGCCAGCCGAACCGGACAGTTGGAGCACACCTTGCCCGTCGGCGACATAGACCGCCGACGGGTTGGCCGCAACCGTCGTCACCGGCATCACCAGATTGTTGCTCGGGCCATCGGAGTTCACCCCGTCGATGTTGACGTAGGACACCGGGTTGTCGGCATCGGTACGGCTGACGACAATGTCGTCGCCGGTACGCCACGACAGCGACACCACCGTGTCGCCCAGCCCGTAGCCCAACCGCCGCGGAAAGGTCAGCGCGTAACCACCGTCGGGCGTTTGCTCAACACCGGCGAGGATCACCTGCCCTTCGATCACCATCGCAGCACGGGTACCGCCGCGGGCCAGCTCCAATTCGGTGATCTCGCCGGGGAATCGGGTCGACACCGCGATGGTGTCGATGGGGATTCGGGCGGGCTGCCCAGAAGCATCCTGGACTACGCGCACCACGTTGATGCCGTCGACAACGACCCAGATCGCTTCGTCAAGCGACCACGTGGGCCTGGTTAAGCTGCGTCCCTCAATGGCCTGGGACGCAACTCCGTTCAGCGGCCCTATCCACAGCGACGATGCCATGTCGGGAGCGCCCGGGCGCAGGGTCACGACCGAGGCGACCGCCTGGCCGGTACGCGACAGCGCCGCGGCGGTTTGTCCAGGAATCTGTCCGAAAGAACCCGCTACCGGTGGCGACTGCTGACCGTCGAGCCTGACCAGTGACCCGCCGACTAGCGCGTGCAGCCCGGCTGCGGCACCGTCGGCTGCTCCCGGATCCGTCGCGGCGACATCGGCGGTGTCCCACCCGCGGGAGAACCGGTCATCGAGCGCGGCGCCGTCAGCGTTAATTACATAGGGCCCGTTGATGTCGGCCCGGGAAAGCGTCCAGATGAGCTGCGCGGCAAGCAGTTGTCTGCTGTGCGGATCAGTGGTGGAGAGATTGTCCAGATCGATGCGTGCACCGCCATAGCCCCGCCCCACCCCGGCTTTCCCGCCGTCGGCGCGGGTCACCGGTCCGCGCAACTTCAGCGGTGGCTCGAGCAGGTTGCGCACTGTCTTGACCATTTCCGGCCGCGGTCCTGCGATCAGCTTGCTGACCAGTTCGGTGGCCAGCTGGTCGGGGTCGGACACCGCGACGTAGCGAGGGTCGGGCACAACGGTCTTGCCCGTCGGGTCAGCGAAGTAGAGCGTGCTGCGTTTGTACGTGGACTGGAACTGCGCCCAGTCGAGGAATACCCCATTGGGCAGACTGTCGATGCGCCAGCCATCCGAGGTCTTCACCAGTTCGATGGAGCCCGGGTCGGGTAGCGCGCCCTCGCCCGTCTCGAACACCCCAATGTCTGACAGTGAGCCCAGGATGTCCGCGCGCATCGACACCGAGACCCGATCGGTGGTGCGCGTCTCGACGAACACGACGTTGTCGATCAGCAGCGCACTACCGGCGTCATCCCAGCCATCGGATGCCGACTCGGTGAGGAATTGCCGCGCAGCGAGATGCCGGTTCGCGGGATCGCCTGTCGCCTTGAGAAATTCACGCAGCAGAACGTCGGGGTCCATGCCCGGGGTGGGTTTGGGCAGGCTCGATGGTTCGGGCCGGTTGACGGTGCCGATCGCCTGCGGTGACGATGAACTGGGCACCCCGGCACAACCGGCGAGGGCCAGCATGACCACCGACAGCCACACCGCGGTCAAGAGACGTCTCACACGCTCTCCTCTGCGTTCTCGCGGTCGCCGATCGGTCGCTGTGCGGGTTCACCCACCGTGTTATCGATCGGTTTGACGGGCAGCGGGCTGCTGGTCACCTTGTGACCGCGCACCAGCGGCAGCGTCAACCGGAAGCAGGCACCCTTGCCGGGCTCGCCCCATGCTTCCAGCCTGCCCTGGTGCAGCCGGGCGTCCTCGATGCTGATCGCCAACCCCAGACCGGTCCCGCCGGAGCGGCGTACCCGTGACGGATCCGCCCGCCAGAAGCGGCTGAACACCAGCTTCTCCTCGCCGGGCCGCAGACCCAGCCCGTAGTCGCGGACTGTCACCGCAACGGTGTCCTCGTCGGCAGCCATCCGGATGCGTACCTCTTTGCGCTCAGCATGGTCGATCGCGTTGGCGATCAAGTTGCGCAGGATTCGTTCCACGCGGCGCGCGTCGACCTCGGTGATGACCTCCTCGGCGGGCAGGTCGACAATCACCTCCACAGCGGCAGTCTCGGCAAGGTGCCCGACGTTGTCCAGGGCACTCTTGACGATGGACCGTAGGTCGACAGCCTCGACGGCCAACTCGGCGACACCGGCGTCGTGGCGGGAGATCTCGAGCAGATCGTTGAGCAGCGACTCGAATCGGTCCAGCTCGTCGACCATCAGCTCGGTCGAGCGCCGCAGCACGGGGTCGAGCTCCTCGGCGTGGTCGTGGATTAGGTCGGCTGCCATCCGCACTGTCGTCAGCGGCGTGCGCAATTCGTGGCTGACATCGGAGGTGAAGCGACGCTGGAGGTTGCCGAACTCTTCGAGCTGGGCGATTTGGCGCTGCAGACTTTCGGCCATGTCATTGAAAGACACCGCTAGCCTCGCCATGTCGTCCTCGCCGCGCACGGGCATGCGCTCAGCCAGGTGGCCTTCGGCGAAATGCTCCGCGATCCGCGACGCCGATCGCACCGGCAGCACGATCTGACGTGACACCAGCAGCGAGATCCCGGCCAGCAGACCGAGCAGTACCACTGCTCCGGTAGTCAGCGTTCCGCGCATCAGCGCGATCGTGGATTCCTCGTTGTTCATCGGGAAGATCAGGTAGAGCTCGAGGTTGGCCACCGGAGACGGCGTCGGGCTGCCGATGATCAGGGCCGGCCCGGAGAAGCCGTCGATGTGCACGGTCGAGTACTGGTAGCTGACTTGCCCGGCGTTGACGAAGTCGCGCAACGTGTTGGGAATCTGGTCGACCGGACCGGCGGAGGTGGCCGCTCGCGGACCGTCACCGGGAACGATGAG
>DAOUYK010000285.1 GCA_030666145.1 Mycolicibacterium sp.
CGACAGCCCGCCGACCCTTCCTACCGACCGGTAAGAATTGCCACAATATTGCGAATCGGGACTCAATGAATCCTTAATTGTAGAGGTTACTGTCCAGTATATGTGGATCGACGACACCAGCGTGGATGTCATCAAAGTTGATTTCGATGCCCTTTACCATGGCGACGTCCTGGTTGAGGGAATCACCTCGGAGCAACTTGACGACGAGCAGGCCCTACCTACCGCAGTGTGAAAGAACGCGCCCCCTCGGGCGCGTTTCGCATCTGTCGGTTTGCCGAGCGCTCGCGCGCGCATCGGGTAGAGGTAGCCCACACATCTCCTGCGCGCTTCCACAGCACCAAATCCCCCAGAACTAAACCACAACCTTGTCCCTTGCCGAGGTCAGCATGTGGGCCAGTCGCTCGCTGATCAAGTTCTCGGCTTCGCCGACAATGCGTGAAACCAACTCCCCGACCGACGGGATGTCGTTGATCAGTCCCATGGCCGTACCCACCGTCCATATCCCCGCGTCGACGTCGCCCTCGTCGAAGACTCGGCGGCCACGCACACCGGCTACCAGGTCCTTGATGTCCTCGAACTGACCACCCTCGTTGAGGACCTCGACCACCTCGCGCGAGACCGCATTCGAGGCCACGCGCGCGGTGTTGCGCAGACTACGGAAGATCAGCTCGGTGCCCCGCTCGTCGCGGGCGACGATAGCTTCCTTGACGTTGTCGTGGATGCAGGACTCTAGGGTGCACATGAACCGTGAACCCATATTGATGCCGTCGGCTCCCAGCGCCAGAGCGGCGACCAGACCCCGGGCGTCGGCGAAGCCGCCTGAAGCGATCATGGGCATCTCGATCTTGTCGGCCGCTGCCGGGATCAGCACCAATCCTGGGATGTCGTCCTCACCCGGGTGACCCGCGCATTCGAAGCCATCGATGCTAATGCCATCTACGCCGAGGCTCTGCGCCTTGACCGCGTGCCTCACCGAGGTGCACTTGTGCAGCACCTTGATTCCGTTGTCGTGAAACATCGGCAGATGCGGGGCCGGATTGGAACCTGCGGTCTCCACGATCTTGATGCCAGCATCGACGATGACCTGCCGATATTCGTCGTACGGCGGCGGGTTGATCGCCGGAAGGATGGTCAGGTTGACCCCGAACGGCTTGTCGGTCAGATCCCGCGTCTTGGCGATCTCGGCGGCCAAGTCGGCCGGCGTGGGCTGAGTCAACGCGGTAAGGAAACCCAATGCACCCGCATTCGCCACCGCCGCGACCAGTTCCGCGCGACCAACCCATTGCATGCCGCCCTGGGCGATCGGATGCTCGACGCCGAAAACTTCGGTGAACTTCGTCTTCAATGCCATGGTCTTACCTACCTTCGGGTCATCTCGGGGCCATCCGGATCGCGCCGTCGAGGCGGATCACCTCGCCATTGAGCATCGGATTATCGACGATGTGCACGGCAAGGGCACCGTACTCGTCGGGGTCGCCCAACCGGGCCGGGTGCGGAACCTGCTTGCCCAGCGACGCCTGCGCCTCCTCAGGCAGCCCGCCGAGCAGCGGCGTCTTGAACAGTCCAGGCGCGATCGTGACGACCCGGATGAACTGACGCGAAAGATCGCGAGCGATGGGCAGCGTCATGCCGACCACGCCGCCCTTGGACGCAGAGTAGGCCGCCTGGCCGATCTGCCCATCGAAGGCCGCGACAGAGGCTGTGTTGATGATGACGCCGCGCTCACCGTCAATCGGCTCGCTCTTGGCGATCCGTTCGGCCGACAACCGCAGCACGTTGAACGTTCCGATGAGGTTGACCTCAATGATCTTCGTGAACGCGTCCAACGGGAACGGGCCGTCCTTGCCCAACGTCTTGACCGCGTTGCCGATGCCGGCGCAGTTGACATTGATCCGCACAGCGCCCATCTCCTCGGCGATATCCAGCGCGGTCGACACCTGATCCGCGTCAGTCACGTTGGCCTGGAAGAACTTCGCCCGCGCACCCAGCTCGTTGACGGCATCCTCACCCTTGAGGTCGATCACAACGACCGACGCACCCCGGTCGAGCAGTCGCTTTGTCGTCGCGAGACCCAGACCGGAAGCACCCCCGGTAACAACCGCTACAGCGTCCTTGATCTCCACAGAACTCTCCCTTTCCTATCCTTTACGATTCCTGAATCCTTTACGTCGCTGACGCTTCCTCAACCCATTCCTGCAGAACAGCTTCGGTATCGGCCCCTGGCACCCCTGGCGGCTTGGGGGGCGAGTTGGCACTGCGCGAGAAGCGCGGCGCGGGCGCCGGATACAGGTAGCCCTCTTCGCGGTAGAAGGTAGCGCGCTCAGTGTTGTGCGGTTCGGATTCGACCTCGGCGAAAGACAGCACGGGGGTGACACAGGCGTCGGTGCCGGCGAATACAGCGGTCCAGTGATCGCGGTCGTGAGCAGCGAACGCTTCGGTCAGGCGGGCCCTGAGTTCAGGCCAGCGACTCATGTCGTTCTGGTCGGGAAGGTCAGTCTGGTCCAGGCCGATTCCGGCGAGAAGCTCCGCGTAGAACTGCGGCTCGATAGCACCCACAGCGACGTGACGGCCGTCGGCACAGGTATAGGTGTCGTAGTAGGGCGCACCGGTGTCGAGCATGTTCACACCGCGCTCGTCGCTCCACATGCCCATCCCACGAAACGCCCACATCATCATCGACAACACCGATGAGCCGTCGACCATCGCCGCATCGATCACCTGGCCCTTTCCAGAGCTCTCGCGTTCCCATAGCGCCGACAGCACGCCGACGAGAAGGAACATCGAACCGCCACCGAAGTCTCCGACGAGGTTCAGCGGAGGGACCGGCCGCTCGCCTGCCCGGCCGATGGCGTGCAGCGCACCGTTGAGGGAGATGTAGTTGATGTCGTGGCCGGCCTGCTGGGCGCGCGGACCGTCCTGGCCCCAGCCGGTCATTCGGGCGTAGATCAGCTGCTCGTTGACGTCCGCGCAATCCTGCGGGCCGAGGCCGAGACGCTCGGCGACCCCAGGCCGGAAGCCTTCGATGAGCACGTCGGCCTTGGCGATCAACCGCAGCACCATCTCGCGATCTTGTTCGCTCTTGAGGTTCGCAGCCACCGAACGCCGGTTACGCAGCAAGTGGTCGCCCGCCGGTTTGGTGGCCGGCCCAGGGCCCTTGCCGGGACGCTCGATCCGGACGACATCGGCCCCGAGATCTCCGAGAATCATCGCGGCATGCGGCCCGGGGCCGATGCCGGCCAGCTCCACTACTCGCAGTCCCTGCAGTGGTCCAGCCATGTCTGACCGCCCTTCGTCGGATCGCTCGGTTGACCGCGACATAGCTTACTTGTATAACCAAGTCGCACGGCCACGGGGCATCAGCGCCTGGATGACCCCCAGGCGAGCCACAGTTTCTACAGGGGCGCCTGACCAGTAGAAACAGACGGCCCAAAGGGCAAGGACCTATTGGGAACAGCGCCAGACGGCACAGCGGTCTCCAGGCCGTTTGTAGGCCGCGGCCGATAGACCAAACCGCCATGGATAACGACTACCCGGATGAAGACGTTTGGTGGGCTGACCCGTCGTTCGACTGCCCCGATTGCCTCAGATCCACAGCCGTGGGTTGTGAGTGCGACCGAGGCACACCGTTGGAGGGCGCCACACCAATCACCAGCTGGGAAAAATGGGAAAACCGCGATTACGAGCAAGACA
This sequence comes from Mycolicibacterium sp., assembly GCA_030666145.1. Taxonomy (GTDB): domain Bacteria; phylum Actinomycetota; class Actinomycetes; order Mycobacteriales; family Mycobacteriaceae; genus Mycobacterium. The sequence continues at coordinate 3,691 of DAOUYK010000285.1, forward strand.
TCATTGATCGTGAGCGTGATCGTGCTGCCCGCGCTGCTGACAGGGCGGCGTTCGCAGCCAGGCAGGCTCAACATGCCAAGGCCAAGGCTGCCAAGGAACAGGCCAAGCTGGCGGTGGATCGCAGTGATGTCGGTGTTGCGGACGGTGTTAGTTATTCAATCGCTGAGGCAGAAGCTGGCCGCGTGTTGAGGCAGCTTCAGGCTGACCAGGCCGAGGCGCGCAGGG
>DAOUYK010000297.1 GCA_030666145.1 Mycolicibacterium sp.
ACCGACCGTAATCATGTCAGCGCTTGTCGCCGGTGCCCTGTTCGGCGCGGCCACCGTCGTCGCGCTGTCAGTATTGAGCCGGCTGCGCAATCTCATCTTCGATTCTGTCACCGCCAACGTCACCGGTGTGGCCGCCATCCTCGCCCGTATTCCGGGAATGCAGGGTGCAGCGCAGCGGTTGACGCAGGACTTTTCGACAGCGTTGAACTACTGGCCATATCTGTTCTTCGCCTCCGGCGTGTTCAGCATCACGTTCGTCAGCCTGGTCGGTTGGTGGGCGCTGTCTCGGGTGATGTCGCGTCTGCTGGGCGTGCCCGACGTGCACAAACTGGAGTCATCGACCGACGCAGGCCCGATAGCGCCGGTTCCCCTCCGGCTGCGCGATGTCCGGTTCCGCTACCCCACCTCTGATCACGATGCACTCGGGCCCGTGTCGTTGTCAGTGCAGCCCGGCGAACACCTCGCGGTCACCGGCGCCAACGGTTCGGGCAAGACGACGCTGATGCTGGTGCTGTCGGGTCGTGAACCCACCGCGGGATCAGTGGAGCGCCCCGGCGCAGTGGGTTTGGGCCAGCTCGGCGGCACCGCGGTGGTGATGCAGCACCCCGAGAGTCAAGTACTGGGCACCCGGGTCGCTGACGACGTCGTCTGGGGGCTGCCGCCCGGCACGGCGATCGATGTGCATCAGCTGCTTTCCGAGGTGGGCCTCAACGGGATGGCCGAGCGGGACACCGGCGGACTCTCCGGCGGCGAGTTGCAGCGGCTGGCGGTCGCCGCGGCCTTGGCTCGCGAACCGTCGTTGCTGATCGCCGACGAAGTCACCAGCATGGTCGACCACGAGGGTCGCGTGGGCCTGATGTCGGTGCTAGCGGGCCTGACCCGGCGCCACCGCACGTCGTTGGTGCACATCACGCACTACAACGACGAGGCCGACGCCGCCGACCACACGGTGAACCTGCGCGGCTACGGCTGGCCTGCCGCCGACTCCGGGCACATGGTCGAGACTGCCGAGGCGCCGATAGTCACTCCATTAGCGCACATGCCCCGCGGCGCGCCCGTCCTCGAGCTCAACGGCGTCTGCCACGAGTACGGCAGCGGAACCCCCTGGGCAAAAACAGCATTGAGCGACATTGACTTCGCTGTCCACGAGGGCGATGGCGTGCTGATTCATGGCCTCAACGGCTCCGGCAAGTCTACGCTGGCCTGGATTATGGCCGGTTTGACCGCCCCCACATCAGGCACCTGTCTGCTAGATGGTGCGCCGGTGTCGGATCAGGTTGGCACTGTGGCGATCTCCTTCCAGGCGGCCCGTCTGCAGTTGATGCGCAGCCACGTGGCTTTGGAGATCGCGTCGTCGGCCGGGTTCTCAATATACGACCAAGCGAAAGTGACCCGGGCGCTGAACACTGTCGGCCTTGAGTCGACACTGGCCGCTCGGCGGGTCGATGAACTCAGCGGCGGACAAATGCGGCGTGTGGTGCTGGCTGGGCTGCTGGCCCGCTCGCCGCGCGCGCTCATCCTCGACGAACCCCTAGCCGGGCTGGACGCCGCCTCCCAGCGTGGCCTGCTGCGGCTGCTCGTGGACCTGCGCCGCCGCATCGGGCTGACGGTAGTGGTGATCTCCCACGATTTTGTTGGCCTTGATGAGTTGTGCCCCCGAACGTTGCACCTGCAGGACGGGGTGTTGGCTCCGGTGCCGACGACCGCGGAGGATCTGTCATGACCGCCGCGTCCGCGACACGCAAACAGCGCCGGCAGGTGGTGCTGCTACGACCCGTGCCCGGGCAGACCGTCATCCACGATCTTTGGGCGGGATCCAAGCTGTTGATCGTCGCTGGAATCGGTGCGCTACTGACCTTCTACCCGGGATGGGTGCCCATCGGAACGGTCGCGCTGCTGATCCTCGCCGCGGCCAGACTGGCGCGCATTCCGCGGGGCGTGCTGCCGACAGTGCCACGGTGGTTGTGGTTGCTACTCGCGCTCGGGGCGCTCACCGCGACGTTCGCCGGCGGTAGCCCGGTAATCGGCATCGGCTCGGTCGACATCGGTCTGGGCGGCCTGTTGCACTTCCTGCGCATCACCGCGCTTTCCATCGTGTTGATCGGCCTCGGCGCGATGGTGTCGTGGACCACGAACGTCGCCGAGGTCGCGCCCGCGGTAGCGACGCTGGGCCGTCCGCTGCGCCGATTTGGGGTACCAGTCGACGATTGGGCGGTGACCCTTGCGTTGGCGCTGAGGGCGTTTCCGATGCTCATCGAGGAGTTCAGGGTGCTCTACGCGGCGCGACAGCTGAGACCCAAAGAACTCAATGTCACCAGGCGGGCCCGTCGTCGGCGGTGGGCGTCGGAGCTGATCGATCTGCTGGTCGCAGCGATCACCGCGGCCTTGCGCCGCGCCGATGAGATGGGCGACGCCATCACCGCGCGCGGGGGCGCCGGACAGATCTCGGCCGCCCCGACCCGACCCAAGCGCCGGGACTGGGTGGCGTTCGCAGTGGTCATCGTGATGTGTGGAACCGCTTTGGCCCTTGAATTAACCGTGTTGGGTACCAGCGGCATGCGCGGCTGAGCTAGGCCCCGTTGAGGGCTACGCACACGCACCTCTCCACTCGGACTTCCTCGCCGCCAACGCAGTATCGACGCGTACTGGAGGCGGTCTACGTCTGCTGGGGGGTGCCGTTACGGTGAACACGTGACCGGGTCCCGACCGATCGATGCCGACTTCCTGGCGCTGCCACGCCACGAGCTGGCCGATGCGGCGCTCTCGGCGGCGGTGCAAGCCGGAGCGAGCTACGCGGACCTGCGAATCCACCGGATCGCGACCGAGGCATTGCGGCTTCGTGACAGCGAGCTGGAAACCGCAGTGGCCGAGGAGGCGATTGGGCTGGCGGTGCGGGTCATCGTTGACGGCGCCTGGGGCTTCGCTTCCCACTCCGAGCTGAGTACCGCCTCTGCCGCCGAGACCGCGCGCCGTGCAGTGAAGGTGTCTACGACCCTGGCCGCCCTGAACGATGAACGCATCGAATTGGCTCCCGAGCCAGTTTATCGCGATTTGTCCTGGGTTTCGGACTACCTCATCGACCCGTCAGACATCGCTACGAAAGCCAAAGTGGATGTCCTCGCAGACTACTCGGGCCGGTTGCTGTCATCAGATGGCGTCGACCATGTGGCGGCATGTCTGGACACGGCCAAGGAACAGACCTTCTATGCAGACACCTTCGGCTCGTCGATCACCCAGCAGCGGGTGCGGGTGCTGCCGAAGCTAGAAGCGGTCGCAGTCGATGCGGGGGCAGGGACTTTCGAGACCATGAGCACTCTTGCGCCGCCGACCGCGCGGGGCTGGGAAGCGGTCGAGGGTGACCAGGTGTGGGACTGGACGGGCGAGCTGGCACAGCTGCCGTCGCTGCTCACCGAGAAGTCGAAGGCGCCTAGCGTGATCCCCGGACCGACTGATCTGGTGATCGATCCGAGCAACCTGTGGTTGACGATTCACGAGTCGATAGGTCATGCCACCGAATACGACCGGGCGATTGGGTACGAAGCTGCCTATGCCGGAACCTCTTTCGCTACGCCGGACAAGCTGAATTCGATGAAGTACGGCTCGCCTCTGATGAACGTGACCGCGGACCGTACTCTCGAACACGGGTTGGCCACTGTGGGGTTCGACGACGAGGGCGTGC
>DAOUYK010000294.1 GCA_030666145.1 Mycolicibacterium sp.
CCGGCGACGCCGCCCACGCTGGGCGAGGTGGCGAAGATCGTTGGCAGGCACGGCGAGCTCCTTGTCGCACACTTCGGAGAAGACAAAGCGATGCGGGAGATCCGCAAGCACGTGGCGTGGTATTTGCACGGGTTCCCTGCAGGAGCCGACCTGCGCCGATCATTAGCACTGGTCAAGACAATTTCTGAACTGGACGCACTGCTCGAGCAGTTGAACCCCAACGCACCCTTCCCAGCGTCGGGCAGCGGCCCTCGGGGGCGTCAGGGCTCAGCCGCAGCGGTGACGCTTCCCGAAGGATGGCTCAACGACCCCGACGACTGTACGGTGCCTGCCGGGGCCGAGGCGATGCACTCGGGAGGCTGAGCTGGACGGAGCTCAGAGGGGTTTCAACGGGATCCGAGAGAACACCTAGCGCGTTGGTTCGGCTAGCTCTTTCTCACAATGTCTTAGTACGATGCACGACGGGCAGCCAGACTCCGGTCGCGGAGCTGGGGTTAGTACGTCAGGCAGTGGGCACAGCGGGTGCCGGCCCAACAAGGCGCAAGAACCACACGACCGCGGCGAGACTCCGTCGGGAGCTGGAAGGCCGGTACGAACATGAGTGACGGCGGCATGGAGCAGCCAGCTGGCACCCCTGGCCGTCCCCTGACCGTCGCCGAACTGATCGCCAGGCTCGAAGGTGACGTCCCGTCCCCGCAGCCCACGCGCCATCGCACCCGGCCAGGACACGAACCAGAGCCCTATCCGGAGCCGGACGACCTGGCCGACCACGACACCGCGGTCCTGCCGGTGATCGCGGGACCGCGCTCAGAGCTCCCCAAACTGGCCAGTTCGCGGGTATCGCACCGCCGCTCACCGAGGCACCACCGCCAGCCGAAACGCCCCGGTCGCCGCGGCGTGCTCGTGGGGCGCTCAGCAGCGGCGTTGATCGCGGTGCTCGCGCTCATGCTCACAGGTAGCGCTTGGCAGTGGCAATCTACTAAAAACAACCTGCTCAACCGGGTCTCGGCACTCGACCCCGATTCCCGCGACATCGTCGACCCGAATGCACAGTTCGGCGACGAGAATTTCCTCATAGTCGGCGTCGACAGCCGGTTCGGCGAAAATATGCAGATGGGCGTTGGATCCACCGACGAGGTTGAGGGATCGCGGTCAGACACGGTGATGCTGGTGAACATTCCCGCCAACCGTGAACGTGTCGTCGCCGTGTCGTTCCCGCGGGATCTAGAAATCAGTCCCATGCGGTGCCAGGCATGGAATCCAGAGACGCGTAAGTACGGACCCATCTACGACGAGGACACCGGTAGCTACGGCCCCGACAAGGTGTACACCGAATACAAGCTCAATTCGGCATTCTCCGTGGGCGGGCCCAAGTGTCTGGTCAAGGTGATCCAAAAGTTGTCCGGTCTGCACGTGAACCGTTTCATGGCAGTCGATTTCGCTGGGTTCTCTAAGATGGTCGACGCGCTCGGCGGCGTGGAGGTGTGCAGCACAATACCCATGGAGGATTACGAGCTCGGCACGGTGCTGCCCGTGGCTGGACGCCAGATCGTCGACGGGCACACCGCCCTGAATTATGTCCGCGCTCGCTCGGTCACCACCGAGGTCAACGGCGACTACGGCCGAATCAAGCGCCAGCAGCTGTTTCTGTCGTCGCTGTTGCGGTCGATGATCTCCAAAGAGACCTTCTTCTCACTGTCCAAGCTCAACAACGTGGTCAACATGTTCATCGGCGACAGCTATGTCGACAACCTCGACACCAAGGACCTCGTCGACCTCGGCCAATCCGTGCAGGGTGTGTCCGCGGGTCGCATCACTTTCGTCACCGTGCCGACAGTCGGATACGCCGACGAGTACGGCAACGAGGTGCCTCGCACTGACGACATGCGCGCGCTGTTCCGCGCGATCATCAACGACGATCCGCTCCCTGAGGAGCACAACCCCGACAACGCACCGTTGCCCGGCGTGCCGGAGTCGATGGCCGCGGGTGGTCCGGCATTCGGCGCCGGCGAAGTCGCCAACGTGCTCGCCATCGACCCGCGGTCCGTCACCGTGAAGGTGTCGAACTCCACGGCCCAAAGCGGTCTCGGGGCCAAGGCGACAGACGCATTGCAGGCATACGGTTTTGACGTCGCCACTCCCGACGACTACCCGAGCCCGCTGACGCGCACGACTGTGTTCTTCTCCGCGGGCAACAAAAAGGCAGCCGCCACCGCCGCGTCGTCATTCGCCAACCCGACCGTCAAACGTGTCACCGGGATGGGCGACACCGTACAGGTCGTGCTTGGCACTGACTTCAATTCGGAGGGCTTCAGCTCGGTGACCGCCCCCACTCCCAGCGGATCACCAGTCCGCGTTCGCGTCATCCGCAGCACCGCCGGCATGCCCACACTGCTGCCCGATGATTTGTCGGTCACCAACGCCGCCGATACCACCTGCGAGTAGTCCGCTGCAGCTGTGTTTGGGCAGGTGGCATTCACCCTTAGTTCACCAGCCAGCTCGTGACGATCAGGCTGGTCAGCCCGTAGGCTTGCCTCATGCGAACCGCGTACCACGAGCAGTTAGACGCCCTGACCAGTCAGCTTGGTGAAATGTGCGGGCTAGCGGGGGTCGCGATGGAGCGCGCGACCCAGGCCCTGCTCCAGGCGGATCTGCCACTTGCCGAACAGGTCATCACCGATCACGAACACATCGCGGCGATGAGCGTCCGCGCCGAGGAGAACGCCTTCGTTCTTCTCGCGCTGCAGGCTCCGGTGGCCGGCGATCTGAGAGCTATCATCGGCTCGATTCAGATCGTCGCTGATATCGACCGGATGGGTGCGCTGGCACTGCACGTCGCCAAGATCGCGCGGCGCCGACATCCTCAGCACGCGCTGCCCGAAGAGGTCAACGGCTACTTCGCCGAAATGGGCCGAGTCGCAGTCGAGCTCGGTCAAAGCGCCCAAGAGGTGCTGATCACCCGCGACCCGGAAAAAGCATCGCGCATCGGTGAAGAAGACGATGCGATGGACGACCTGCACCGGCACCTGTTCACCGTGTTGATGGACCGTGAGTGGAGGCACGGTGTCGCCGCAGCAGTCGATGTGACGTTGCTGGGCCGGTTCTACGAGCGTTTCGCCGATCACGCGGTCGAGGTGGCTCGCCGGGTGATCTTCCAGGTCACCGGAAGCAACCCCGATGACGCCGAGCTACCAATATCGCCCTGACCGGACCGTCCTACCCGAATCGGCCGGAGATGTAATCCTCGGTGGCCTTCTGGGTGGGGTTGGAGAAGATCTTCTCGGTGTCGTCGATTTCGACCAACCGGCCGGGTTTCCCGGTGGCCTCGAGGTTGAAGAATGCTGTCTGATCGCTGACCCGGGCAGCCTGCTGCATGTTGTGAGTCACGATGACGATCGTGTAGTCCTGCTTGAGTTGGGCAATCAGATCCTCGATGGCCAGCGTGGAGATCGGGTCGAGCGCCGAACATGGCTCGTCCATGAGCAGGACGTCGGGCTGCACGGCAATGGCACGGGCGATGCAAAGCCGTTGCTGCTGGCCTCCCGATAGCCCCCCACCCGGCTTGTCCAATCTGTCCTTCACCTCATTCCAGAGGTTCGCGCCCTTCAGCGACTTCTCGGCGACCTCGTCGAGGTTCTTCTTGCCGCGCACCCCCTGCAGCTTGAGCCCGGCAATAACGTTGTCACGAATTGACATGGTGGGGAACGGGTTCGGCCGCTGGAACACCATGCCGATAGTCTTACG
>DAOUYK010000309.1 GCA_030666145.1 Mycolicibacterium sp.
GGAGGCCACCGGGTTGACCCGCAGTGCGCCGCTTTTGGCGCCGGTCGAGGTCAGCAGCAGCACCGGAAAGCCCGTGAACTGGCCGCCCACTTTGCCACCGTTGGCACGGAACTCATCGATAGTGCGTTGGTTGAAATCGCGTTCTTCGCTCGTCGCATTCTCGGGCATGAATCATCGTGGAACGCGCGGGTGCCTCGCCGCAGTTCGTGTCGTGATTCCCTACCGATAGCAGCGCTGACTCCTAGTGCGCGAGAGGCCGAGTCGCCAAGCCGAGACTTCACCCCGAAGCCACCGGGCGCGCCGGGTCCGAACACCACTCAGACCACGAGCCGGGAAACAATGCGGCGTCCACACCGATAGTGGCCAGCCCCGCAATGGCGATCGCGGCGGTCACGCCCGAACCGCAATACAACACGACATCCGAGCCGGCGCCTACCTCGCTTTCCCTGAACAGCCGGGTGAGCTCGGGCCCCGACAGCCAGGCGCCCTGGTCGCTCAGCAAACTGGTGCTCGGCACGTTCAGTGCGCCGGGGATGTGGCCGGCTGCCGGATCGGTGAAATCGGCCTCACCGCGATAACGCTCCGGCGGGCGCGAGTCCAGTAGGACTCTGCCGTCGTCCAACGCGCCGTCGGCAGTGACCGTCTTGCGGGCTGCCGCGTACAGATCGTCATGGGTGACCGACACATCGCCGGGCTCAGGCGTGACGGTGCCCCGCTGCAGTTCGCCCGCCCAGGTCGCCAGACCTCCGTCGAGGATCCTGACATCCGGGATGCCCGCGGCGGTCAGCACCCCCATGCCCGCGCCGACCCGGCACGGATCCAGTCGTCATAGACCACCACCGGGATCCCCGTGCGCAAACCCCAGCGGCGCACAGCGTCCTGCACGTCGCGCCCGGTCGGCAGTGGATGACGACCGCGTCCGGCCACCGAGTGGTCGGTCAGCTCCTTCTCAAGCGAAACGTAGACCGCACCAGGCAGGTGGCCGCGCAGGTATGCCTCGGCGCCGTCTGGTCCGCCGAACTCCCACCGCACGTCCAGCAAGGCGATCGGTTCGCCTGCGTCCAGGCGACGCGCCAGTTCCTCAGCGGTGATCAGCACATCCTCGCGTGCACCCATGGCGGCTCCCTTTCTTTCCGCGGAATTGTATTCCGGGTGGTGAATCCCGTGATTGCACAGCCATGGTTCTCGCTCAAGAGGTCAACCGCCCCCTGGGGCGGCACGCCCAAGCCACCAACTGGACCGGGTTGCGGCAGGATTGCGTTCGGCATGGTTGGCAGCGAAGGTACCGCCGAGACGTCCCGGCGACGACACGTCGCACGGCTCGCGCTATTCGCAGCTTCGCTGGCCCTCCTGTTTTATCTGGTCGCAGTACGGCAGGTCATCGACGTGGAATACATCCGCGGGCTGGTGGCCTCAACGGGTCCGCTGGCACCGCTGACATACGTGGTGGTATCGGCGACGCTGGGGGCAGCGCTGGTACCCGGGCCGTTGCTCGCCGCAGGCAGCGGGTTCCTGTTTGGCCCGACACTGGGGACGTTCGTGACGCTTGGCGCGACGGTGGGCACCGCAATCATCGCGAGCTTGGCGGGGCGGCGGGCCGGTCGCGAGAGCGCCCGCGGGCTGCTGGGCTCGCAGCGTTCAGAGCGCATCGACGGGCTGATCGAGCGGGGCGGGTTGTGGGCGGTCGTCGGCCAACGGTTCGTACCGGGTATCTCCGATGCTTTGGCCTCGTATGCCTTCGGCGCGTTCGGAGTTCCGTTGTGGCAGATGGCGGTCGGAGCGTTCATAGGGTCGATGCCGCGGGCGTTCGTCTACACCGCACTGGGGGCTTCGATCGGTGAGTTCTCGGCGCCGTTGGCGTACTCCGCGATCGCAGTGTGGTGTGTGACCGCAGTGTTTGGGGCGTTCGCAGCGCACCGGGGCTGGCGATCCTGGCGCTCGCCGCGTGCGGATTGAACTCCCGCGCGGCGCCGCCGCGGCGTGGCCAGAGAACACTCCGGGTCGATCTGGACCTATCACCACCATGGCCGCACCCTCGCGACCCGCTGAGTGCGATCATGGCGGACGTGCCGCCTGCCTCCACCGCTTTCGCCTCGGATAACACCGCACCCGCGCATCCAACGGCGCTGGCGGCCCTGCACCGCGTCAACGAGGGGCCTGCCCCGTCCTACGGCGGCGACCTCACCACCAAGCGAGCCGTCGATGCTCTCAAAGAGGTATTCGACTCCCCCGGCGCTGACGTACTATTCGCGTTCACCGGTACCGCGGCCAACATCATCGCACTGGCCGCAGCGGTCCGGCCGTGGCAGGAGATCCTGTGCAGCGATGTCGCCCACGTACTACTCGATGAGGCGGGCGGCCCCGTCCGGCTCTCGGGTGCTCAGTTGACCCGGTTGCCCAGCGACGACGGACTGATCGCCCCCGACGAGCTCGACCGCAGGGTCGCCCGCCGCGGCGAGGCGCACCACTCACAACCCCACATCGTCACCATCACCCAGTCCACTGAGAACGGACGCGTGTGGAACGCCGCGGCCATCAAAGAGTTTATCGACCACGCGCACGCGTTGGATCTGCTCGTGCATGTCGACGGGTCGCGAATCGCCAACGCAGTTGCTGCGCTTAATGTTTCGCCTGCGGAAGCCATCGCCGACGCGGACATAGTGACCGTCGGCGGAACCAAGAACGGCATGTTATTCGGCGACGCCATCTTGGTGCGTCGCCCCGAACACTTCCGCGGAATCCACTTCGTGCAGAAGCAGATCGGGCACATGGCGAGCAAGCAACGATTCGTTGCCGCACAGTTCCTGGCCTTCCTCGACAACGGCCTGTGGCTGAACACCGCGGCCCACGCCAATGCGATGGCCCGCAAGCTCAGGGGGGGGATGGCGGCGGTGGGGCTAGGACTGGCCTCCGCGGCGGAGGCCAACGAGGTGTTCGTGACCCTGGACGCCGACTTGCGCCGCGCACTCGCGCAGTCCTACGTCGTGCACCAACCCGACCTCGCCGAGCCGGTCGTGCGGTTCGTCTGCTCGTGGTCAACTCTCGACACCGATGTCGACGCCCTACTGGCCACGCTGCGTGAGCTGTTGCAGAAGCCTACGAAGTGACCCGATCACCCGGCTCTGGCGACACTGTTTGCCCGGTGGTTGAGACGAGGGCCAGGCGGCGCAAGACAGCCACCGAGGCCGCCCGCGCATCAGCGCACGCGAGCCGGTCTAACGCGCTGTGCATTGACGCGCGGACATAGTCATCAACATTCCTCGACGCCGGGTCGAACGGGCACCCCAACGTCGACCCCGGGGTGTTGGTGCAGTCCGGTTTCATCCGAAGATCGCCCTTCGCAACGATCAAGCCCGATAGGTTGATCCTTACCTTTACTTGATCCTGATCTGCCAT
>DAOUYK010000261.1 GCA_030666145.1 Mycolicibacterium sp.
CACGCCGACCCAGGCTGCTGTAAGTGTCAGACAGGCCACCCACAGCCGTGCCCCTCGTCGCCATACCGAACGGGCCGAGCCGTTTCCGGTGACGTGATAGTAGAGCGTTGCAACAGTGAACGCGACGAACGGAATGATCGCTGACTTCTCGAAGAACAACAGCCCCCCGAGGTAGGCGAGGGCGCCGGTGAGCGCATAGCGTTGGTTTCCGGTACGCACGAGCAAGATCGTGTCGGCGCACACCCATGCCATCGCGGCCAGCATCGGCAGCGAGTTCAACGCCGCTGCCCACCAGGCGAATCCGGGTACCGCCAGCGGTGTGAATAAGGCGAACGTCAAAGGGGCCAGAAGAACTGGGCGCCAGCCGAGGATCACATACAGCGCCCGTAGCAGGGCCAGCGAGGCCAACAGCGCCAGGACCACCAGGCTGGCGGCCGGACCCATCCAATTCAGCGGGGCAAGCAGGGTGACGGCGCCGGCCGCCAGGAACGCGCCCGGCATGACATGGCCGTCGTGGTCGTCGAAGAGGTACGCCGGTGACAGCAGGCTCTGGGTACCCACGCGGCCGACGAGGATCAAGTCGTCCCAATAGAAGTAGCCGTTGAACGCCAGAATCGACCGGATGCCCAACTGCAGCGCAATCAGCAACAGAGCTGCGCGGGCGACCCAGGACCTCACGAGCGCAGCGCAGCCGACGGTCGGGCCAGCGCGGCCAGGTGCATCGCTATCCCCAGCAGTGGTCCGCACAGCAGGGCGATCACCGTGCGCACCTCGAGTTCCAGCGGTAGCAGCAACAGCAACGTCGAGGCCACGGTGGCGCTCAACCAACCCGCCGCATAGGCCCGATGAAGTGCGGCGGCTACCGTTGCGGCGCCGGTAAGCGTCAGCAAGGCGATCGCCACGGCTGCGGCGGTGAACCAGGCCAGCAGCGCACCGTCAGCGACGTACTCTGCACCGAAGGCTTCCTGGAGCAACCACGGCCCGAATGCGCCCGCGAGTGCGACGCCGATCGCGCCGAGTCCACTGATCACTGCCGCGGGCACCACCAGTGCCCTCATCCGATGAGCGCGCTGATCGACGAAATGCGCGATCAGATTGCCCTGCATGGCGGTGAGCGGCACCATCAGCGGTGCGCGGGTCAACGTCACCGCGAGGATCACTACCCCGCCTGCTGCGCCGAGGTCGCCGCCCGAAGTTACTTTCAGCAGCACCGGAAAGCCCATCACCAGTACCGCGCTGGCACCGGCCGCGGCGATCGAGTGCCCCGCGCCGCGCAGGAATGTGACCGTTGGGCCGGACGTGAGCAGCCGCGCAGCCGATCTGGTTGCCGAGGAGGCAAAAAGCATGAACAGCCACGCGATGGAGCCGGCGACTGTTGCCCATAGGTATCCGCCGAGCTCCCAGCCCACCGCAAAGGTGGCCGCGGTCACCGTGACCCGCAGTGCCGCGTCGGCAACCATCAGGGCGCCGTACTCGGACCACCGGTTGGCACCGGCGAGCGCACCGAGCAGCGTCGTGTGGAGACAGAACCCTGCCAATCCAGCGCACAACAGTATGACGCTGAGCAGGCGATCTTCGACGAAAATCTGTGCTGACCACAGCGGTGAGGTTGCGGCGATCACGACCGCGGCCGCAAGGCCGACCCCTGCTGCGACACGCATCGGGTGGGTGCGTTCCCCGTCCGGATCTGCAAGGCCCTCGGTACGCGCCGCGGACCGAACCTCGCGTGTTGTCTCCTGTAATAGTCCGAAGGCGGCCCCGCTGGCTAGCCCGAACGCGCCCCAGAACACACCGAACACGGAGAATCCGGCGGGCTCGAGATCGTTTGCGGCCAGGTATAACACCGCATATCCACAGAGTGCTGAGAGTGCCGTCGCCGCCCCGACGCGGACCACGCTGCCCCGGCTGACCGCTCCCGAGAGTCCCGCGATCGGGTCGGTCACGCCCGCGCGTCCAGAGGGGGAACCTTCGTCGAGTACAGCCAGTCGTCCCACAGGGCCTGTAGAGAACCTTTGGAATACTGCGCGGCCAGAGTGGTGAAGTCGTCGGTCACCACATTGCTGTGCCGGTAGAGCGTCGTCCAATCCTGGAGTAGAGCGAAGAATGAGGTATCGCCGATCTGCTTGCACAGTGCGTGCAGGGTGAGTGCTCCCCGCTTGTACACCTGGTCGTCGAACATGTCACGCGGACCGGGGTCGACGAGCAGCAGGTTCTTCGCCGAGCTGATCAACCGGTGGTGGTAGTGGCGGGCGAGTTCCTCGGCGCTGCGCTCACCGCAGTGCTCCGACCACAGCCACTCCGCGTAGCAGGCGAAGCCCTCATGTAACCAGATGTGGCGCCAGCGTTGCACGGTGACCGAGTTTCCGAACCACTGGTGGGCCAGTTCGTGCGCGATCAACCGCTCCGAAGTGCCCTGGCCGTCACAATGGTTGGCGCCGAAGATCGAAATTCCCTGCGCCTCAAGGGGAATTTCGAGAACATCGTCGGTCACAACGACGGTGTAACCGCCCGCCAGCGGATAGGGGCCGAACATCTTCACAAACAACTTCATCATCTGCGGCTGCCGTCCGAAATCGTGTTCGAAATTCGCGCGTAGCCGCTCAGGCAGGACCGAGAAGGTTTCCACGCCGTTCTTCGACATTCGGTGTCTGTCGTATACGCCGATCTGCAGCGTGACCAGATATGTCGATGTGGGTTCGGCCTGTTCGTAAGTCCAGGTGGTCATTCCGGCGCGGGCCCGGCGGGCAAGGAGCGTGCCGTTGGCGATGGCGAAATAAATGCTCTCCGTGCTGATCTGGATGCGGAAGCTGGACTTGGCGCTGGGATGGTCATCGCACGGGAACCATGACGACGCCCCATTTGGCTGCCCGGCGACAAGCGCGCCTTCGGTCAATTCCTCGAAACCGACTTCGCCCCAATGGGAACGGATCGGACGGGGATTGCCACCGTAGCGCACCGTCACCGTCATAGCGGCGCCGGCGGGTAACCGGTCCGCAAGAGTGATGTGCAGTTTCCCCGCAGAGGTGCGGAACTGCGAGGGCCGCTTGCCGTTTACGGTCACCTTGGACACGGCAAGGGCATCCGACAGGTCGAGGGTGAACGCTTTCAGCTCGGACAGTGTGACAGCATTGATGGTCGCCGACCCGGCCAGCCGGTTGATGGTGACCTTGTACTCGAGCTCGAGTTCGTAGCGAGACACCCGGTAGCCGTAATTACCGGTGGTGGGTAGGTATGGGTCGATGAGCGGTTGTCCGCTCTTCTTGGCTACCCGTGCGCGTCCGGTCACGCGGCTGCTGGATTCTTCGGCTCAGGACCTTGCGAGACCGAGTCTCCCCGTTTCTTGCAGGGCGGATTCCAGTGGGTAATGGGATTGCCCTGCCATCGCGTCGACGGCGGCACTTCGTCGCCGCGCATCACCAGCGAGGCAGGCCCGATGGTTGCGCCCGCGCCGATGCGTGCGGCGGGCAATGCGACGCAGTGTGGTCCGAGCGTCGCGCCCCGCTCGAGTACGACGGTGTCCATTCGCATGATGCGGTCGTGGAACAAGTGGGTCTGTACGACGCATCCCCGACTGACGGTGGAGCCCTCGCCGAGTGTCACCAGGTCGGCTTCGGGAAGCCAGTAGGTTTCACACCACACACCTCGCCCGATCTTTGCGCCCAACGCTCGCAACCATAGGTTCATCACCGGTGTGCCCGCTGCGGCGCGGGCGAACCACGGCCCCGCCACTGTTTCAACGAACGTGTCCGACACCTCGTTGCGCCAGACGAATGACGACCACAGCGGATGTTCGATCGCGGTGATCCGTCCCACGACAAGCCATTTGGCCATCACCGCCACGCCGCCGGCCACGGTTCCCGCGGTCAGCAGGATGAGTCCTGTGGCTAAGGCGGCCCACGGCCAGCCGAATGTCACCGCCATGGACTGAGCGGCCAGCAGCACTGCCACGCCGATACTGAACGTCACAACGAGGGGGATGAGTCGAAAGGTCTCCACCGTGGCGCGCAACGCCCTCAGTCGCCCAGGGGGATGGAATGTGCGCAGTGCGTCGGCGGCGGTCGGCTCACGGCGCAGCCGCACAGGCGGGCTCCCCAGCCAGGATGAGCCTGCCTTGGACTTGTGTGGAGCTGCCGAGAGCACTGCGACCAGGCCGTCGTCGGGTACGCGGCGCCCCGGCTGGGTGATACCGGAGTTACCGAGGAACGCCCGCTTCCCGATGGTCGCTCGGGCGACGTGGATCCATCCTCCGCCCAGCTCGTAGGAAGCGACCATGGTGTCATCTGCGAGGAACGCGCCGTCCTCGACCACGGTGAACTTGGGGATCAGTAGCGCCGTTGAGATCTCGGTGCCCTTGCCCACCTTGGCTCCCAGCAGACGAAG
>DAOUYK010000215.1 GCA_030666145.1 Mycolicibacterium sp.
ATGCACGACAACATCGGCCGAGTCTTGCCCCACTACCTCGGCCACCCGATCCACCATCGCCGCGTGGGCCCTTGTCACGGTGCGGATGCGCTGGTCGAGCACCAGCCGCCCGTCGATGTCGAGACGCAATAGGGGTTTGAGAGACAGCGCAGTTCCCAGCCAGGAAGCGGTTGCGCGGATCCGTCCGCTGCGCCGGAGATTGTCCAAGCGGTGTACGACGAGGAACACATGGGCCCGGCTCAATGTCGACCTTGCGGCGGCTTCGACAGCACCGATGTCGCCGCCCGAGCTCGCACAGCGTGCGGCCGCCATAGCGACGAAGCCGACGCCCATCGCCGCCGACCGTGAGTTGACGACACGAACCGACGAGCCGAACTCTCGCGCTGCCATGACTGCCGCGCTGTAGGTGCTCGACAACGCAGCTGACAGATGGACCGCCACCACACCGTCGCCACCACTGTCGGTCAGTGCCTGTCGGTAAGTGTCGACAAGCTCGGCCGGCGTAGCCGCGGCTGTCGTCACCTTGGGCCGGTCATGGATGTCATACGGGATGTCGTCGATGCCGTCGCGTAGGTCTCTGCCGTCGACCAGAACGTGCAACGGCACCTCACGGATGTCGCAGTCCCGGCGCTCATCAGGGTGCAAGCGCGAGGACGAATCGCTGACCACTACAACGGACATGGCTGACTGCTAGCCGCTCGAATCGGGCAGCTGCACACCCGCTTCGGCGAGTCCTTTGATCATCAGTTCAGCCACTGCTTGGTGGGCCTCGAAGTTCCAGTGAATGCCGTCGGGATTTCCGCGGCCGCTCATCACCTGTTCACCCACCGCGGCCCCGAGGTCGACCAACGGCACACCCTGCTCAACAGCCCATTGCGTGATCGCCGCAACCGTTCCCGATCTGCCGTGGTGAGCCATCCCGTAGGTCGGAGCCATGTGCACCGAGGGCAGCGATGCGACTATCGGAATGCCCGGTCGGTTGAATTCAATTGCTGCCCTAGTCATTTCAAGATATTCAGCGGTTAGGTGCGGCGGTAGCGCCGCCCGCGCAACGGGTGAAAACCTGGGCTGAGCCCAACCGTAGCCGTCGCGCACCCAGCGGCGTAACAATGGCGGTCGCACATATCTGATCAACTCGCGCACGGCGGTGGGCAACGGGGAGGGCAGCGAATCCATCCCCGAGGTCGCGAAGATCACCGCACCTGCTCGCGGCAGCGCTGCCCACGCCCGCGGGTCCTGGGTCGCCGCCCACCACACGTCACGACTTGTCCAGCCGATCCGGCCAATAAGCTCAAGATCCCAACCAAGCTGGCCGGCAACGATATTAGGCCAGATCCGGGGATCATCTGATGGCAATCCGCCAGTCGGGCCGTAGTAGGACAAAGAGTCGCAGAACAGCAGCAGGGACCGCAGGTCCGGGGGTGCGGAGGAATGCTCAGAGGACATCGTTGGCGACCTGGGCCGAAGCGTTCCAAACATCGAGTCGCCACCGGATATTGTCGAAGGAGTCACACGCCCCGTCTCGGCCGGTGTGTCCGGCAAGCTGTACCCAGCTGGCATTACCCATGCCGCCCAGGATCGGCCAGTTGTCGACCGGCAACCCTAGCAGTGCTCCGGTCAGGGCGGCGATCAGCCCACCGTGCGCCACCAGCACCACCGGCCGATCTGGCTCGCCGGCTCCCCACTCGGGCTGTTGTGCCACCAACTCCTCGACCAGTGGAAGGCTGCGGTGGGCGACATCGACCCTGCTCTCCCCGCCGTGTGGGGCCCAGCGTGCATCGTCGCGCCAGGCCAGCCTGGCGCCCGGAGAGGCGGCATCTACTTCAAGATGCGTCATACCCTGCCAGTCACCCAGATTGGTCTCGCGCAACCGGGTGTCAATGCTCACCGGCTCTCTGCAGAGGTCACCGAGCGCAACGGCGGTGTCCAGCGACCGCCTCAGATCCGACGAAACAATCAGCAGCGGTTGGCGTTTAGCGAGCACCTCAGCCGCGGCGATGGCCTGTTCACGGCCGAGCTCGCTGAGCTGGGTGTCCAACTGGCCCTGCATCCGATTGCCGGCGTTGTACTCGGTCTGCCCGTGTCGCAGCATCACCAGTCGCCGGATCGTCATTGGGGCGCCTCCCCCGCAGCGTCCGCCGGGGCATCCAGGTCGACCGGCACGGTGGGACAGTCACGCCATAACCGATCCAGCGAATAGAACTCGCGCTCATCCTGGTGTTGGATGTGCACCACGATATCGACGTAGTCGAGCAGCGTCCAGCGACCTTCGCGGGTGCCTTCGCGGCGGGCTGGTTTGTGTCCGGCGTCGCGCATCTTGTATTCGACCTGGTCGACGATCGCGTTCACCTGCCGCTCGTTGGAAGCCGACGCGATGACGAAGCAGTCGGTAATGACAAGCTGGTAGGAAACGTCGATGACGACTACATCATCAGCGAGGCTGGCAGCGGCGGCTTGTGCAGCCACGGTCGCCATGTCGATGGCTTCCTGGGTGGCGGTCAGGGACGGTCTCCTTCAGTCGAGCGGCCGGCACTGCTGTTAGGCCGGTATAGGTCTCGCTTGGCGATGTACTGCACGACGCCGTCAGGAGTCAGGTACCAGATGGGCCGGGACTCCTCGGCACGAATCCGGCAGTCAGTTGACGAAATCGCCAATGCGGGCACCTCGACCAGATACAGAGAATCGGCGGGCAGCGCCGCGACAGCCGCCGAGATGTCCTGGCCGTCGAGCGTATATCCGGGCCTGCTGACGCCTATGAATCGGGCGATTGCGAACATCTCCTCCCAATCCTGCCAGGACAAAATGGATGCGAGTGCATCGGCGCCGGTGATGAAGTACAGGTCCGCGTCGGGATTGAGCACGCGTAGGTCTCGCAGCGTGTCCTTGGTGTAGGTCGGACCGGCACGGTCGATGTCCACCCGGCTCACCGAGAACCGCGGATTGGAAGCCGTGGCGATCACCGTCATCAGATAGCGATCCTCAGCGGCCGTGACGCAGCGGGTGCGCTTCTGCCAGGGCTGCCCGGTCGGGGCGAACACCACCTCGTCAAGTTCGAACAGGTCGGCGACCTCACTGGCCGCGACGAGGTGGCCGTTGTGGATGGGATCGAACGTCCCACCCATTACCCCGAGCCGCCGTCGTGTTTGCACGAATAGCGAGCTTACGGGACCACACAGCAGCAGAATCGCATGTGCATTCCAGCCGGTAGGGATCGAGGCCGGTTCATACGGGCAGGAGTCCGTCGATCACGGAGGCCAGCTGCTTGGCCGAACGGCATTCGTGCATCGTGATGACATCCTGGTAGCGCGGCACGGCCGAATCACCGCTGCCCCACAGGTGTTTAGCCTCGGGGTTCAGCCAATGCGCATGCCTGCTGGCTTTTACCATGTGCGCCAGCAGATCCGTTTCGGGGTTGCGGTAGTTGTTGCGGCCGTCGCCGAGAACCAATAGCGAACTGCGGGGCGACAGTACATCCGGATAATCGTCGAGGAAGGATACGAACGCGTGGCCGTAGTCGGAATGGCCGTCGCTGGTGTAGACGCCCGCCTCGCGGGTGATCCGCTGCACCGCGACCGCGAGGTCGGCGTCGGGGCCGAACAACTGGGTGACCTCGTCGGTGGTGTCGATGAACGCAAAAACCCGGACCCGGGAGAACTGTTGGCGCAGTGCATGGACCAGAAGCAGCGTGAAGTGGCTAAAGCCCGCGACCGAACCGGACACGTCGCACAGCACAACCAGCTCAGGCTTTGCCGGGTGCGGCTTCTTGAGCACCACATCGATGGGCACCCCTCCGGTGGACATCGATTTACGCAGCGTCTTGCGCAGATCGATTTCCCCGGCACGCGAGCGACGGCGGCGTGCGGCCAGCCTGGTGGCCAACGTGCGCGCCAGGGGCTGGACCACACGGCGCATCTGCCGCAGCTGTTCGCCGGACGCCCGCAGGAATTCGACATTCTCTGCTAGCTGCGGGACACCGTACATCTGCACGTGGTCGCGGCCGAGCTGCTCGGCGGTGCGCCGCTTGGTCTCCGACTCCACCATCTTTCGCAGCTGCGCGACGCGCTGCGTGGCAAGCGCTTTGGCGATCTGCTCCTGAGTGGGCGTGGGTTCCTCGCCGTAGGGTGCGAGCAACCCGGCTAGCAGCCGGCCCTCCAGGTCGTCGAGGCTCATCGCCTTGATCGCCTGATACGACGAGTATGACGGGCCGCGACTGGAGGTGTAGCGGCCGTACGCTTCGACAATCTGGGCGATCATCGCTGCCAGCCGCTCGTCTAGGTTGGCTAGCTCCTGGTTGTCGCTGAGCATGTCGATCAACGCGGAGCGCAGGGCCTCGATGTCCTGCGGCGGCGGCAATCGCTGGGCGTCGTCGGAGTTTTCGGTGTCGGAGAGAGCGGTCTTGGCGCCCAGCGCGGCCGGGAAGTAGAGATCGAACAACGCATCGTAGGTCTCGCGATGATCTGGGCGGCGCAGCACGGCGCAGGCGATGCCCTCGCGCAGCACCTCCCGGTCGGCCAATCCAAGGGTCGACATCACCTTACCGGCATCGACCGTTTCCGACGGACCCACTGAGATTCCCTGACAGCGCAGCGCCTCCACGAACTCCACGAGGTGGCCGGGAATTCCGTAGGGCGCCAGCGGTTGCGGCGGGCGTATGCGTCGGACTGCCATCAGTTGAGCCTCAACTCCCCCGAGGCCTTAACCTGGTCCGATTGGTGCTTGAGCACGACCCCCAGGGTCGCCGCGATCAGCCCGTCGTCGATGGTGTCCATACCCAGCGCCAGCACGGTGCGTCCCCAGTCGATGGTCTCGGCTACCGAGGGCAGCTTCTTTAGCTGCATACCGCGCAGCACGCCGATGATGCGCACCAACTCCTCGGCGAGGTGTTGGGGCAGCTCGGGCACCCGTGACAGCAGAATGCGCCGCTCGAGATCGGGGTCGGGGAAGTCGATGTGCAGGAACAGGCAGCGCCGCTTGAGCGCCTCGGACAACTCCCGGGTCGCATTCGACGTCAGCACCACCAGCGGTTTTCGGGTGGCTGCGATCGTGCCGAGCTCGGGTACCGTCACCGCGAAATCGCTGAGTACCTCCAACAACAGGCCCTCGATCTCGATATCGGCCTTGTCGGTCTCGTCGATCAGCAGCACTGTCGGTCCCGTGCGACGGATCGCGGTGAGCAGTGGACGCGACAGCAGGAACTCCTCTGAGAATACGTCGTCCTTGGTGCGGTCCCAGTCTTCACCGTCGCCCCCCGCACCCGCGTTTCCGGCCTGGATACGCAGGATCTGCTTGGCGTGGTTCCACTCGTAGAGTGCGCGGGCCTCGTCGACACCCTCGTAGCACTGCAACCGCACTAGTTCCGAGCCGGTGGACTCGGCAAGTGCGCGGGCCAACTCGGTCTTGCCTACACCCGCAGGCCCCTCGACCAGCAGCGGCTTGCCCAGTCGATCGGCGAGGAACACCGCGGTGGCCGTCGCGGTGTCGGGCAGGTAGCCGGTCTCGGCCAGTCGTCTTGCGACGTCAGCGATGTCGGCGAACAGCGGCGTGGGCCGGGCGGGCACGCTCACAATCGAACTCTCCTAGGTTTTCCCAAGCGCCGGATCGTCAGTCCTGGGGGTCAGGCGGGGCGAATGTGGCCATCGCCCCACGCGATCCACTTGGTCGAGGTCAATTCTGGCAGACCCATCGGTCCGCGAGCGTGCAGCTTCTGGGTCGAGATCCCGATCTCGGCGCCGAACCCGAACTGTTCA
>DAOUYK010000123.1 GCA_030666145.1 Mycolicibacterium sp.
CGAGTGCTCGATATTGGAGCTCGATACCTCAACGATGCCGGGGGATACACCTTTGACCGGCTACACGATGGCTTGTTCCTGAGGATCCAGGCGATGCCCGAATTCCGCGCGAAGCTCGCCGACAACCGGTTCAATTTGGACCATCCGGTGTGGTTGGAGGACAAGGGCTTTGACGTCGATCGCCATCTGCACCGGATCGGCTTGCCCTCACCCGGCGGCCGCAACGAACTCGCCGAGATCTGTGGCCACATCGCGTCACTGTCGTTAGACCGGAATCGTCCGCTCTGGGAGATGTGGATCATCGAGAACGTCGCCGGTACTGATGCCCACCACGGAGGGCGGATCGCGGTGATGACCAAGGTTCACCACGCCGGTGTCGATGGCATCACGGGCGCGAACCTGATGTCGAGGTTGTGTTCGACCGAACCCGACGCCGCACCGCCAGACCCGGTCGACGGGGCGGGGGACGCCAGCGGGCTGGAGATCGCCGTCGGCGGCGCGGTGCGGTTTATGGGCAGGCCGTTGAACTTGGCCAACGTCGTGCCGAACACGCTCTCGTCGGTCGTCGACACCGTCAAACGGGTCCGCGGCGGCCTGGCGATGGCGGCTCCTTTCGCCGCTCCGCAGACTTCGTTCAACGTCAACGTCACCGGCCGTCGCAACATCGCGTTCGCCCAGCTAGACCTCGAAGACGTCAAGACTGTGAAGAACCACTTCGGGGTAAAGCTCAACGATGTCGTGATGGCGCTGGTGTCCGGCGTGCTGCGTAAGTTCCTACTCGACCGCGGCGTCCTGCCGGAGGGATCGCTGGTCGCCATGGTGCCGGTGTCGGTGCATGACAAGTCCGACCGTCCCGGGCGCAATCAGGTGTCGGGCATGTTCTCCCGGTTAGAAACCAGTATCGAGGATCCAGCCGAACGGCTGAAGGTCATCGCCGAAGGCAATTCCATCGCAAAACAACACAGTTCGGCGATAAGCGCCACCCTCTTGCAGGATTGGTCGCAGTTCGCCGCACCTGCGGTGTTCGGTGCCGCGATGCGGGTTTATGCCAGCAGCAGGCTCGGCGGCGCCCGGCCGGTGCACAATCTCGTCGTCTCGAATGTGCCGGGCCCGCAAACGCCGCTATTCATGCTGGGCTGTGAGGTCAAGGCCATGTATCCGTTGGGCCCGATCTTCCACGGCTCGGCCCTCAACATGACGGTGATGTCGCTCAACGGCAACCTCGACGTCGGGATCGTGTCGTGCCCGGAGTTGCTGCCCGACCTGTGGGACATGGCCGATGATTTCCAGGTTGCCCTCGACGAACTGCTGGGCGTCGCGGGGTAGCACGGGAGGGGCTCGCGACAACCGCGTCGCCAGCGACGATGCCGGCCCATGGCAGCATGTGGTGCCATGACCCTTAAGACCGGGGCAGTGCGGCCGGCCGTACTCCTCATCTGCGCGCTGTTACTGGTCGCCGGTTGCGGCAAGGTGGTGGCGGGGCGG
This sequence comes from Mycolicibacterium sp., assembly GCA_030666145.1. Taxonomy (GTDB): domain Bacteria; phylum Actinomycetota; class Actinomycetes; order Mycobacteriales; family Mycobacteriaceae; genus Mycobacterium. The sequence goes on from DAOUYK010000123.1 coordinate 1,486, forward strand.
GCCCTGATCTCCGTGCCAAGGCCCGGCTCACCCGTCCAATGGGCCCCCTGCCAAGCCGGGGCCTCTGAGAATCCTCGCCTGCTGGCGGGCGCCGAATGCGGAATACTTTCAGTTCCGGTGGACTGGGATAAGCCGGATAACTTTGAGAACGGCGTAGCGCAGATCGCGATGATCCGGTACCGGGCCACCGGCGAGAAGATCGGCTCGCTGGTCATCAACCCAGGCGGCCCCGGGGAGTCCGGAGTCCAGGCCGCAGCGGCGCTGGTGCCATCGCTGCCCGACGCCGTGCGGCAACGGTTCGACCTGGTCGGCTTCGACCCTCGGGGGGTGGCGAACTCGACACCGGCTCTTTGGTGCAACAGCGACGCTGACAATGACCGGCTCCGCGCGGACAATGTCGTGGAGTACACGCCCGAAGGTGTGGCGCACATCGAAGACGAAACCAAGCAGTTCGTCGAGCGCTGCGTGGACAAGATGGGTAAGGACTTTCTGGCCAACGTCGGAACGGCCAGTGTGGTCAAGGACCTGGACGCGATGCGCGCCGCACTCGGCGACGACAAGTTGACCTACCTCGGGTATTCCTATGGCACCCGCATCGGCGCGAGTTACGCCGAGACCTACCCCGAACATGTGCGCGCGATGATCCTCGACGGTGCGGTCGACCCCAACGCTGACCCGGTCGAGGCTGACGTTCGCCAGGCCGCGGCGTTCCAGCAGGCGTTCGATGACTACGCCGCAGAGTGCGCCATGGACTCGGACTGCCCGTTGGGGACTGACCCGGCCAAGGCCGTAGATGTGTACCGCTCATTGGTGGATCCGCTGGTCGAGACGCCCTTGCAGACCAAGGATCCGCGTGGTCTCAGCTACAGCGACGCGATTGTGGGAACGATCTTGCCCCTGTATTCGCCTGACCTTTGGCAGTACCTGACCGATGCCCTCGGCAACATGACTGAGGACAAGGGTGACACCATGCTCATGCTGTCCGATCTGTATATGGGCCGCGACGCCGAAGGTCACTACACCAACGCCACGGATACGCGTATCGCCGTCAACTGCGCCGACAAACCGGCGATCACCGACAGGGCCACGCTTGTCGAGCAGGACAAGCTTGTCCGTGAGGCCGCTCCGTTCTTGAGTTATGGCGATTTCACCGGACTTGCGCCCATGCCGACCTGTGGCTTCTGGCCGGTACCGCCGACCAGCGCACCCCACGAGATCGAGGCCGACGGGCTCCCGCTGATCCTGGTGGTGTCGACCACAAACGACCCCGCCACCCCCTACCAGGCTGGTGTTGACCTGGCCGAGCAGCTCGGCGGCACGCTGCTCACCTTCGAGGGAACCCGACATACCGTGGTCTTCAGTGGAAACGCGTGCGTTGACGACATCGCAACGCGCTACCTTCTCGATGTGACGGTCCCACCTCCGGGTACGCGATGCTGAGCATTGCCGTAACACAGAATTATCAGCAGGTACGCGCACGCTTCTGGCGTATCCGCTGTTCAGCGGACTTTTAACGTCGCAAAACTGTGCGCTCAGGCGTGCTGTGGCCACATTTTGGCCACACTTTCCGCCACGGTCGCCAGATCTGAGTCGAACAGATCGGCGTATACGTCCAGTGTCATGGCCGCGCTGGCGTGCCCGAGCATCCGCTGAATCACCTTCGGATTCGCGCCCGCCGAGATGGCCAGCGACGCCGCCGTGTGCCGCAGCGAGTGCGCGGTCACGCGCGGGAACGCCGGGTCGGCCTTCTAGCAGCGCCGCACTGCACCGGCCAGCCACGAGTCGGCCCACGAGGGGGAGCCAAGGTAGCTACCGGCCTTGGACGGCCACAGCAGATTGTCACGGCCCTTCCCTTCAGCGGTCTGCGCGAGCGCGTCCATGACGAAGGCAGGCAGCACCACGGCGCGGCTCTTACCGGACTTCAGCGAGCCGACGGCGAACCCGTTGCCGACCTAGACGGCGTTGCGGTGTAGCTCGATGCGACGCCGTAGTAAGTCCACTTCAGGCACGCGCAGCACGGCCGCCTCATCCCAGCGCAGACCGCCCACGCCGAGCAGTAGCACCAGCGACCGGTAGCGCCCCGATTCGTCGGCGAGCCGTTGCAGTTGGCCGGCGCAGTCGACAAAGCAATCCCCGCCAAGCTCGGCGCGCACCTCCGCATAGGGCAGCACATGATGGCCACGCAGATCGTCGGAGCCCGACTGCTCGACGCTGCACTCGACGACCGTGACCCCATCCACGGGCAGTTGGCCGTGCACGCCGAATCGCTCATCGCGCGTTTGCACAAGGCAGCGGAACTCACCGAGAGCATCGCCGACCTGACACGGGCGCGCAGGGTCGAGGAGGCGCATTCACTGCCCGTGACCACAGTGGTACTTCAGTACCAAAATCGTGGGATCATTCAATACGGTGACAACAACCGAAGCTGAGGACGGGCCGCTGGCGCTGAGCCAGGATCGGCTCGACCGTGTGATCCACGCACTAGTTGACGAGGTGCCGGTGTGGGATGGCGGTACGTGCCGGTGGACGGACTCGGTTTATTCCCGGCTGCGTCAGGCGTTGCGTGGCCGGCGAGGTGCCGGCGGCCTGCGGCTGGTGGCGGGGCCACGGACACCTTGCAGCGTGTCCGTGTTGGATCTCGTGGTGGCCGTCGACTGCGCCGTTGCGCGGTGGGAGCCGGACGACAAGGGCGACACGGCGGATAAGTTGCGCCGCCTGGTGGATCGGGGCTGGCGGCCACAAGACGTGGCGGTGATGGACAGCTACGCCGCACAGTTGTAGCGGTGGACGGTTGAGGCGTCGCAGTTGCTCGGCGATGAGACGACTGTGGTGTCGTTGCGGATGCCGTGCCCGTCATGCGGTTCGCGGTTCTCATATCGGCGCAATAGTGGCGGCGAATCGGTGCGCTCGGATGCGCTGCGGGTGTCCGAGGACGGCTGTGTGTGCTCGCGTGCGACGCGGCGTGGGAACCGGCCGAGTTCCATTGGTTGGCGCGGCTGCTGGGCTGCGAGTCGTTGCCCGCGTGATCCCATGGCCACAATCGGGCCGCAGTTACAGGTATTTCCCGTGATCTGTCGTGACGCCTTTGCGCTGTTCAGACGCCGTGCGACCCTGCTGAACAGGGCCTTCGGATGTAACACAGAATTAACAGCCGGAAACTAGGCTTTGCGCATGGATCGGCAGAAGGAATTCGTGCTGCGCACGCTGGAAGAACGCGATATTCGCTTCGTCCGGTTGTGGTTCACCGACGTACTCGGATACCTCAAGTCGGTCGCCATCGCACCGGCCGAACTGGAGGGCGCGTTCGATGAGGGCATCGGCTTCGACGGATCCTCCATCGAGGGGTTCGCCAGGGTGTCGGAAGCCGATATGGTGGCACATCCAGATCCCTCAACGTTCCAGGTACTGCCGTGGATCACGAGCGCCGGTGACCACCACTCGGCACGGATGTTCTGCGACATCACGATGCCCGACGGCTCACCCTCGTGGGCCGACTCTCGCCACGCGTTGCGCCGCCAGCTTTCCAAGGCGGGCGATCTCGGCTTCTCCTGCTACGTGCATCCCGAAATTGAGTTCTTCCTTCTCAAGCCGGGCCCCAACGACGGCACCGAACCCATACCCGCAGACAACGGCGGCTACTTCGACCAAGCGGTGCACGACTCAGCCCCGAACTTTCGTCGCCACGCGATCGACGCGCTTGAGCAAATGGGTATCTCGGTGGAGTTCAGCCACCACGAAGGTGCGCCGGGCCAGCAGGAGATCGATCTAAGATACGCTGACGCCCTTTCCATGGCAGACAACGTGATGACGTTTCGGTACGTCGTCAAAGAGGTTGCTCTCGAAGACGGCGTGCACGCCACGTTCATGCCCAAGCCGTTCGCCCAACACCCCGGCTCGGCGATGCATACGCACATGAGCTTGTTCGAGGGTGAAAGCAACGCCTTCCACAGCCCCGACGATCCGCAGCAACTCTCCGCTGTCGGAAAGTCATTCATCGCAGGCATTCTCGAGCATGCCCCTGAGATCAGCGCCGTCACCAATCAGTGGGTGAACTTTTACAAGCGGCTGGTGCGCGGCGGTGAGGCCCCGACGGCGGCGTCCTGGGGTGCGGCCAACCGCTCGGCGCTCGTTCGGGTTCCGATGTATACCCCGCACAAGTCGTCATCTCGTCGGATCGAAGTGCGCAGCCCCGATTCGGCCTGCAACCCGTACCTGACATTTGCCGTGCTCCTGGCTGCGGGTCTGCGCGGCGTCGAGAAGGGCTATGCGCTGGGCCCACAAGCCGAGGACGACGTGTGGAGCCTGACCGCCGAAGAACGCCGCACTATGGGCTACCGGGAGCTGCCCGGCAGCTTGGGCGTCGCGCTTACCGAGATGGAGGGTTCGGAGTTCGTAGCCGAAGCACTCGGTGAGCACGTCTTCGACTTCTTCCTGCGTAACAAGCACACCGAGTGGGAGAACTATCGCAGCCATGTCACGCCGTTCGAGTTGAAGACCTACCTGTCCTTGTAGATTCACCGATGTGCTCAAACCCGCTAAGCACCGCTCCAAACTGCCTGGCGTCGGTCGACTCGGGCTTCTCGAACCGCAGGCGCAAGCCGATCTGGACGGGCTCGAGTGGACTACCGAAGCCTCGGTCGAGCTGCTGTGGTCGCTCTCACGCGCCCCCGACGCTGATTCCGCCTTGCGCTCGGTCGTTCGGCTTCGCGAGGCGATGGGTAGCGAGTGGGACGAACTCGACGACACGCTACTGAGAGACCACGGTCTGCGGGGAAGGCTGTTCGGGGTGCTCGGCTCCTCGCTGGCGCTGGCTGACCATTTGATCGCCAACCCGAGTTCGTGGCACCTGTTGGCGGGCAACGTTTCGCTCCCCTCCGCTGGTGAGCTGCGAGAAGTGTTCACCGAACAGGCTGAAAAAGCAACGAACACCGCGGCGGCCATTCCACCGCTGCGCACCCTGTACCGCGACCGATTGCTGGTGCTGGCCGCCCTGGACCTGGCCCCGACGGTAGAGAACGAACCGGTGATTCCGTTCACCGCCGTGGGGGAGCATCTCTCCGATCTCGCCGACGCAGCGCTCGATGCGGCGTTGAACGTGGCGTCGCGATCGGTCTGCGGCCAAGCGGAACCACCCGCAGTTGCCGTTATAGCGATGGGTAAGTGCGGAGCGCGGGAACTGAACTACGTCAGCGACGTCGACGTCATCTTCGTCGCCGACGATGGCGCGCATGACAGCCTGAGCATCGCGACGCGGATCGCCGGCGAGATGATGAGGTTGGCCAACGACGCGTTCTTCGAAGTAGATGCAGCGCTGCGGCCGGAGGGCAAGCGCGGTCAGCTGGTACGCACCCTCGAATCGCACATTGCCTACTACCCGCGGTGGGCGAAGACGTGGGAATTCCAGGCACTGTTGAAGGCGCGGCCGGCGGCTGGAGATATAGGCTTAGGCGACCGCTACATTGAGGCGCTGATGCCGTTGGTGTGGACTGCGTGTGAACGCGATGACTTCGTGCCCGAAGTGCAGGCGATGCGCCGGCGTGTCGAGGAACTGGTTCCCGCCGACGTCCGGACCCGAGAGCTCAAGCTGGGCAGTGGCGGTCTGCGAGATGTCGAGTTCGCCGTCCAACTCCTGCAGCTAGTGCACGGGCGTAACGACGATGAGCTGCAGGTAGCGTCCACTGTCAACGCATTGGCAGCGCTGGGAACTGGCGGCTATATCGGCCGGGATGACGCCGCCAACTTGACCGCGTCCTACGAATTCCTGCGGCTGCTCGAACATCGGCTTCAATTGCAGCGCCTTAAACGAACTCATATGTTGCCCGAGGCCGACGATGAGGAATCCATGCGCTGGCTGGCACGTGCGGCGCACGTGCGCCCTGACGGCCGCCACGATGCGCTGGGCGTATTGCGAGAGGAGCTCAAACGCCAGAGTCGCCGAGTGTCGCGGTTGCACGCCAAACTGTTTTACCAACCGCTGCTGGAATCGGTCGGTCAAGCCGCACCGGGTCTTTCGGCAGCCTTGAGCGCCCAAGCTGCCGAACGACAGCTCGGCGCCCTGGGGTATGAGGGGCCGCAAAGCGCACTGACCCACCTAACTGCGCTCACTAGCGGTAGCGGACGCCGTGGCCGTGTCCAGCAGGTGTTATTGCCCACGCTGCTGGATTGGCTGTCCGACACCCCCGACCCGGATGCCGGGCTGTTGGCCTACCGCAGGATCTGTGACGAACTTGCCAACCAACGGTGGTTTCTGGCGATGTTGCGCGACAAGGGCGCGATGGCCAAACGGCTGATGCACGTGCTCGGCACCTCTGCATACGTGCCGGAATTGCTGATGTGGGCTCCCGAGGTGATCCAGCTCTACGGCGACGGGCCGAACGGGCCGAAGCTGTGTGAGGTCGACAGCGATGGGGCGGCTCGATCATTGGTGGCCTCGGCGGCCCGGCACGACGATCCGCTGCGGGCGATCTCGGCGGCGCGCTCACTGCGCCGCAGGGAGTTGGCCCGTGTCGCGTCGGCCGACCTGCTCGGAATGCTGGATGTGACCGAGGTGTGCTCGCAGCTCACGTCGGTGTGGCTGGCGGTACTGGAGGCCGCGCTAGAGGCGACAATCCGCGCCAAGACCCCCGATTCTGGTCCGCCGGCACGCATCTCGGTCATCGGGATGGGCCGCCTCGGTGGCGCTGAACTCGGGTACGGCTCCGACGCTGATGTGATGTTCGTATGTGAACCCAACGCCGGGGTTGAGGAGTCGGCCGCGGTGCGCTGGTCAGCCACGGTAGCCGAACAGCTCCGGACGCGACTGGGCACGCCGAGCGCTGACCCGCCGCTGGAAGTCGACGCCAACCTGCGTCCGGAGGGACGCAGTGGTCCATTGGTGCGCACGCTGACCTCCTACGCCGCCTACTACGATCAGTTGGCTCAGCCGTGGGAGGTTCAGGCGCTGTTGCGTGCACATCGGGTCGCGGGCGACCCCGAGCTCGGTGAACGTTTCCTGTTGATGGCTGACAAGACGCGCTACCCGGCCGGCGGCGTGTCGGCCGAGACGGTACAGGAGATCCGGCGCATCAAGGCGCGAGTCGACGCCGAGCGCCTCCCCCGCGGAGCGGATCCGAACACGCACACGAAACTGGGCCGCGGCGGGTTGGCCGATATCGAGTGGACCGTGCAATTGCTGCAGCTGCGCTTCGCCCACGAGATTCCTGCGTTACATACCACGTCGACGCTGGACGCGCTCAACGCCGTCGGTGAGGCTGAGCTGATCGCGCAGAGTGATGTCGAGCTGCTGCGTGACGCGTGGCTCACAGCCACGCGTGCGCGCAACGCGCTGGTGCTGGTACGCGGAAAACCCACTGATCAGCTGCCTGGGCCGGGTCGATTGCTCAACGCCGTGGCTGTGGCGGCCGGTTGGCCCAGCGGCGACGGCGGTGAATTCCTGGACAACTACCTGAGGATTACCCGCCGGGCGAAAGCCGTGACGCTGAGGGTTTTTGGAGGGTAAGCGTGGATGACGTCCTTAGTGCCGAGGAGTACTCCTGGCAGCGGTCCAACTATGGGCCGCTGGCCGACGCACTGCGCAGGCTCATCGAGGCTGGTATCCATACCGAAGTTGACGGCGCGACGACGCGCGAAGCGCTCGATCATCTTGAGGCTGCCGCTGCCCTGCTTGAGCTGCGACTGCGGGATGGTCGATCTCCGCTCAGGCATGCGCACACCGGTAGACCCGTCACGTGGGCGAACCCGGCTGTCGGAATGCGGAACGCGATCGCTCCTCCGATGATCATCGAGCACGACGCCGACGGCAGTTGCTGGAGTGAGTTCACGCTGGGGCCCGCGTACGAAGGCCCACCGGGATGGGTGCACGGCGGCATTTGTGCGCTGCTCCTCGACCACATCCTTGGTGAGGTGGCCAGCCAAGGGCTCACTCAGCCTA
>DAOUYK010000130.1 GCA_030666145.1 Mycolicibacterium sp.
GTCATGTCACCTACCCTGCCGAAGTGGAATGCTCGTTCACCGGATTCCCAGCCAAAAGCGCCCGTGTTGGCTGCGGCAAACCGGTTTCCAGGATGACTATATTGCCGTGGCGGTAAGGCTCCTAATCAGCGACGGGTCCGGAGTTTCGTCGTACCCGGACGGCGGTAGTGTCAGGCCGGACGATGGAGCACAGATGACGCAGAGTTATACCGCCGCCGACCCGCTGCCTCCGGTGCAGGACAGGGTCCGCTCAATGGAGGCAGTCGCCAACAAGATGGCCGCTGTGGCGCTGCGGGTGCTGCCGCAGATTCCCGAGGGTGTCAAACGAATCCTGCTGGGTGGGCGTTCGATCACGCTGGACGGCAACACATTGGATACGACGCTGCAGTTGATGCTCAAGGCCGAGCAGGCCCTTGGTGTCGACGGATTGGTTGCCGCCGGCGATGACTTCGTCGCCGCGCGCCTTGAGTTAGAGGAACTTGCGGACAGCTTCAGACGGCGCATCCCGGTTTCTGCGGTCACCGATCTCACCGTGACAGGCGCCGTGGGCCCGATCAGTGCGCGGCACTATCGCACCGACGAACCCGATGCGCCGCTGCTGGTCTTCTACCACGGTGGCGGCCAGGTGATCGGCAGCATCGAAACCCATGATGATCTGTGCCGCGAGATCTGCCGCGCGGGTGGCATTCATGTCTTGTCGGTGGACTACCGACTGGCGCCCGAGCACAAGGCGCCCGCGGGCTCCGAGGACGCGTACGCCGCCTACCTTTGGGCCCGCGAGCACGCCGCCGAGTTGGGAGCCGATCCGGGGCGGGTCGCGATGGGCGGAGACAGTGCCGGCGGGAACCTGGCCGCGTTGGTGTCGATACGCGCGCGCGACGAGAAGGAAGCACCACCGGCTTTGCAGCTGCTGCTGTATCCAGTGACCGACTACCAGAGCCAGACTCGTTCGCAGACGCTGTTCGCCCACGGTTTCTTCCTGACGCGACGCGATATCGATTGGTTTCGCAATCAATTCCTCGGCGGGGCAGGCGTCGATGAGGCGGATCCGCGAGTGTCGCCGCTGCTCGCCGACGACCTGTCCGGACTGGCGTCGGCGCTGGTCGTGACCGCTGGCTTTGACCCGTTGCGCGACGAGGGCCGGGGCTACGCCTACGCCATGGGTCAGGCGGGTGTGCTCGTCGACCATCGGGAGTACGGATCTCTGGTGCACGGCTTCGCGAGCTTTTTCCCTCTGGGCGGGGCCAGTGCCTTCGCGACCGCTGAGGTCATCTCCGCGATGCGTGCGCACTTGACCCGCGCCGGCTAACGGCAGCAGGCGACACCGGTACTCTGTGCCCCGTGGCTTACAAACCCAAGAAGAACGCGCGCTACGACCTGAAGGCAGCCGATCGTAAGCGCAACCTGTTCGTTCAGATCGGTCTGACAGCTGTCGTTGTGATCTTTGCGGTTGCGTTGGTGCTGTACATCGTGATGTCGGCCGACGAGAAGCCCACCGCGGGCGAGCAACGGGCCGTCACGGTGGAGTCGAGCAGCGTGATCAAGAAGGAAGGCACCGAGGAGCCCAAGGCCGTCGTGTCTGTGTACGAAGACTTTCTGTGCCCACATTGCGCGGCACTGGAGCAGCAGTTCGGTCCCACCATCGGCAAGCTCATCGATTCGGGCGCGATCGCCGCCGACTACTACATGGTCGCCATCCTGGACCGTCCGCAGAACAAGAACTACGCCTCGCGCGCCGGCGCTGCGGCCTACTGCGTCGCCGACGAATCGGTCGACGCGTTCCGGCGGTTCAATGCCGCGCTCTTCGCCCAACAGCCAGGCGAGATGGGCGCTGACTATCCGGACAACGCCCGCCTTATCGAGCTGGCACGCCAGGCCGGTGCAGCCGGATCCGTTGCCGAATGCATCAACAATGGCACGTACCTCAACATGGTCGACGGCATGGCAGCAGCCACGGGCATCAAATCCACCCCGACGATTCGCATCAACGGCGAGGACTACCAATACAGCACTCCGGAAGCGCTGGTCGCCAAGATCAGGGAGATCGTAGGCGACGTGCCCGCCCTCGAGGCGGTGGCGCCACCGCCCGCTCCCGCCCACGCGCCCGTTTCGTGACGGTGACTGACTCAGAGCCTCAGCCGGTGGCATCTCAGTCCGACCTATCGGACACCGGGCCCAAGGGAGTCGCGGTCGGTAGAAGCAGCGCTCTGTGGGTGCTCATCGCCGGTGTGGTCGGGCTGACCGCGTCGCTGACGCTGACGGTCGAGAAGATCGAAATCCTGATCAACCCCGACTATGTGCCGACCTGCAGCATCAACCCAGTGCTGTCGTGCGGCTCGGTGATGATCACCCCGCAGGCATCCTTGTTCGGTTTCCCCAACCCATTGATCGGCGTCGTCGCCTTCACGGTCGTGCTCGTAACCGGCGTGTTTGCTGTTGCAAACGTGAGGTTGCCGCGCTGGTATTGGGCGGGCCTGGCCGTCGGCACGTTCCTGGGCACGGTTTTCGTGCATTGGCTGATCTTCCAGAGCCTCTACCGCATCGGCGCGCTGTGCCCCTACTGCATGGTGGTGTGGGCGGTGACGATTCTGCTGCTGGTGGTGGCCGCCTCGGTCGCGCTGGCGCCCCAGGAAAGCGGCTCTGTTCTGGTTAGGACGCTCTACACCTGGCGCTGGTCGGTGGTGACGTTGTGGTTCGTGGCGGTGGCTCTGCTGATTCTCGAGCGTTTCTGGAACTATTGGTCGACTCTCATCTGATTGGTGAGATCCGCGGGGATATGTGGTTTCGGGAAGGTTAGGGTGAACCGTGACCGGTCGGATCTCTAAGGTTCTCGTCGCGAATCGCGGTGAGATCGCCATCCGCGCGTTTCGCGCCGCTTACGAGATGGGCATCGCGACAGTCGCGGTGTACCCGTATGAGGACCGTAATTCCCAGCATCGCTTGAAGGCAGACGAGTCCTACCAGATCGGCGAGATCGGGCATCCAGTTCGGGCTTACCTTTCGGTCGACGAGATCATCCGGGTGGCCACTCAGGCCAGCGCCGATGCGGTGTATCCGGGTTACGGCTTCCTTTCGGAGAACCCTGAGCTGGCCGCGGCCTGCGCGGCGGAGGGCATCACCTTCATCGGTCCCAGCTCCGGCGTGCTGGAGCTGACGGGCAACAAGGCCAAGGCGATCGCCGCGGCACGTGCCGCGGGGCTACCGGTGTTGGCCTCCTCGGAGCCGACGGCTTCGGTCGAGGAGCTCCTCGAAGCCTCGCGGGACATGGAGTTCCCGCTGTTCGTCAAGGCCGTCTCGGGCGGCGGCGGCCGAGGCATGCGCCGGGTCACCGACCGCGCCGCGCTGGCCGAGGCCGTGGAAGCCGCCAGCCGCGAGGCGGAGTCGGCATTCGGGGATGCGACCGTTTATCTTGAGCAGGCGGTCCTCAATCCGCGCCACATCGAGGTACAGATCCTGGCCGACACCGCAGGCAATGTGATGCACTTGTTCGAGCGCGACTGCAGCGTGCAGCGTCGGCACCAGAAGGTCATCGAACTCGCCCCCGCACCGAATCTGTCAGAAGAGTTGCGGCAGAAGATCTGCGGCGATGCCGTCGCGTTCGCCCGCCGGATCGACTACACGTGCGCGGGCACGGTGGAGTTCCTGCTCGACGAGCGCGGGCACCATGTCTTCATCGAATGCAACCCGCGGATCCAGGTGGAGCACACCGTCACCGAGGAGATCACCGATATCGATCTGGTCGCCAGCCAGCTGCGCATTGCGGCGGGGGAGACGCTGGAAGACCTCGGCCTGAGCCAGGACATGCTGGTGACGCCACGGGGTTTCGCCCTGCAGTGCCGGATCACCACCGAGGACCCCGCCAACGGCTTCCGTCCGGACACCGGCCGTATCACCGCCTACCGGTCGCCTGGCGGGGCGGGCATCCGACTCGACGGCGGTGCGGTGCTGGGTGCCGAGATCAGTGCGCATTTCGACTCGATGCTGGTCAAACTCACCTGCCGGGGCAGGGATTTCGGCGCTGCGGTCGCGCGCGCGCATCGCGCTCTGGCCGAGTTCCGCGTCCGCGGAGTGTCGACGAACATCCCGTTCTTGCAGGCGGTCATCGACGATCCTGACTTCCGGGCGGGCCGGATCACCACGTCGTTCATCGACGAGCGACCGTACCTGCTTACTGCACGTTCGCCTGCCGACCGCGGTACCAAGATCCTCAACTACCTGGCCGAGGTCACCGTCAACCAGCCGCACGGTCCGCGCCAGGCCAGGGTCTACCCGCACGACAAGCTGCCGCAGATTGACCTGAATGCCATGCCGCCACGCGGCAGCAAGCATCTACTCTCCGAAGTGGGACCCGTTGGGTTCGCCCGATGGATGCGTGAGTCGAAGTCCGTCGGTGTCACCGACACCACGTTCCGCGATGCGCACCAGTCGCTGCTGGCGACGCGGGTCCGCACGTCGGGCCTGTTGATGGTGGCGCCGTACATCGCGCGGATGACACCGCAGCTGCTCTCCATCGAGTGCTGGGGCGGTGCAACCTATGACGTCGCGCTGCGGTTCTTGAGGGAGGATCCCTGGGAGAGGCTTGCCGCCCTGCGCGAAGCGTTTCCCAACATCTGCCTGCAGATGCTGCTGCGCGGGCGCAACACCGTCGGCTACACGCCCTACCCGGAGTCGGTCACTCACGCTTTCGTGCAAGAGGCGACCGCCACTGGCATCGACATTTATCGGATCTTCGACGCGCTGAACAACGTGGATTCGATGCGACCCGCGATCGACGCTGTGCGCGAAACCGACACAGCCGTCGCCGAAGTCGCGATGTCCTACACCGGTGACCTGTCCGACCCCGCCGAGAATCTCTACACGCTGGACTACTACCTCAAGCTCGCCGAACAGATCGTCGAAGCCGGGGCGCACGTGCTGGCGATCAAGGACATGGCTGGTCTGTTGCGCCCCCAAGCCGCCGCCATGCTGGTCGGCGCACTGCGCCGTAGATTCGACTTGCCGGTGCATGTGCACACCCACGACACCCCAGGTGGCCAGCTGGCGACCTATCAGGCGGCCTGGCAGGCCGGCGCGAACGCGGTCGACGGGGCCTCGTCGCCGCTAGCCGGTACGACCAGTCAGCCAGCTCTGAGTTCGATCGTCGCAGCGACAACGCACACCGAGTACGACACCGGGTTGTCCTTGTCGGCGGTGTGCGAGCTCGAGCCCTACTGGGAAGCGCTACGAAAGGTGTACGCCCCCTTCGAGTCCGGCCTTCCCGCACCCACGGGCCGGGTCTATCATCACGAGATTCCCGGCGGCCAGCTGTCGAACCTGCGCCAGCAGGCGATCGCGCTGGGGCTGGGTGACCGTTTCGAGGAGATCGAGGCCAGCTACGCGGCGTCCGACCGGATCCTGGGCCGGCTGGTCAAGGTGACGCCGTCGTCGAAGGTCGTCGGCGACCTTGCACTGTCGCTAGTCGGCGCGGGCATCACCGCCGACGAATTCGCTGCAGAACCACAAAAGTTCGACATTCCCGATTCGGTCATCGGGTTCCTCCGTGGTGAGCTTGGCGACCCCCCGGGCGGCTGGCCCGAGCCGTTGCGTACTGCTGCGCTGGCCGGACGTGCCCCCGCCAAGGTGCAGGAAGGTCTCACTGCCGACGACGAGCAGGCGCTGGCCCAACCCGGCACTGGCCGTCAGGCCGCGCTGAATAGGTTGCTGTTTCCCGGTCCGGCAGAGGAATACGAGGCTCACCGTGAACTCTACGGTGACACCTCCAGCCTGTCGGCGAACCAGTTCTTCTACGGCCTGCGGCGCGGCGATGAGCACCGGGTCACGTTGGAGCGCGGTGTTGAATTGTTGATCGGCCTCGAGGCGATTTCCGATCCCGACGAGCGCGGAATGCGCACCGTCATGTGCATCATCAACGGCCAACTGCGCCCCGTCGTCGTGCGGGACCGCAGCGTGGCGAGCGAGGTGCCCGCCGCCGAGAAGGCCGACCGGAACAACCCCGACCACGTCGCGGCGCCGTTCGCCGGCGTGGTCACTGTCAGCGTTTCCGCGGGCGACGCGGTGGAAGCGGGCCAGACCATCGCTACGATCGAGGCGATGAAGATGGAGGCGGCGATCACCGCGCCCAAGGCGGGTACCGTCACTCGTCTTGCGGTGTCGGCGACCGCACATGTCGAAGGCGGAGACCTGCTGGTGGTGGTCAACTGACCCGGATCATCGCCGGCGCTCTGGGGGGGCGCCGAATCGCGATGCCGCAGCACAAGTCCGGGCGAGGTACCCGTCCGACCACAGACCGGGCGCGTGAGTCCTTGTTCAACCTGTTGGCGGCCCGGATCGAATTCGCCGGGCTGCACGTGCTCGACCTCTACGCCGGCTCAGGCGCGTTGGGCCTGGAGGCGCTTTCCAGGGGGGCTGCGTCCGCGGTCTTCGTGGAGTCAGATGTCAAGGCGGCCGCGGTCATCACGGAGAACATTGCGGCTCTGGGGGTGCGGGGGGCATGGGTGCGACGCGGAGCGGTGGCGACGGTGCTGGCCGGGGGCGCCCGACGGCCGGCGCATCTGGTGCTGGCCGACCCGCCATATGAGGTCGACAATGCCCAGGTCGCCAACATGCTCGTCCTGCTTGACGCCCACGGATGGACGATGCCGGGAACGGTGGCGGTGGTGGAACGCTCGGCATCGGGAACGCAGACCAGCTGGCCCGACGGCTGGTCGCCGTGGAATGCCCGTCGTTACGGGGACACCCGCATCGAGCTAGCCGAGCGTGACTGATGTCCCTGCTAGCGTCGACCTCCATGAGCGGAGCGGTGTGCCCGGGATCCTTCGACCCGGTGACCCTCGGGCACATCGATATCTTCGAGCGGGCGGCGGTGCAATTCGATGAGCTTGTCATCGCGGTGCTCGTCAACCCCAACAAGCAGGGCATGTTCACCGTAGAGGAGCGGATCGCCCTGATCGAGGAGTCGACGGTGCATTTGCCGAACGTGCGTGCGGAGTCGGGGCAGGGGCTCGTCGTGGACTTCGTCAAGGCGCGGGGAATGACAGCGATCGTCAAAGGTCTGCGTACAGGTACTGACTTCGAGTACGAGCTGCAGATGGCCCAGATGAACAAGCACATCGCGGGAGTCGACACGTTCTTCGTCGCCACCACCCCGCAGTATTCGTTCGTGTCTTCCTCGCTGGCCAAAGAGGTCGCGATGTTGGGTGGCGACGTCTCGGCGCTGCTGCCCGAGCCGGTGAACGTGCGCCTGCAGGCGAAGCTCGCCTCACGAGGCTGATTGCGCGCCTGCTTTTGGGGGCCCGTGATGGAAATAATGCTGAAAGAGCAATTTGGTAACGACACACCGATGCCGGTAGCTGAGTCACAGGGGCAACACCAGGCACACTGGTCACTGTCAAACTACGCCTGGAGGATGTCGCCGTGTACCGAGTTTTTGAAGCGCTCGATGAAATGGGTGCGATCGTCGAGGAAGCGCGCGGTGTGCCGATGACAGCCGGCTGTGTAGTGCCCCGCGGCGATGTCCTGGAGTTGATCGACGACATCAAGGACGCGATCCCCGGCGAACTCGACGATGCGCAGGACGTGCTCGACGCCCGCGATGCGTTGCTGCGCGAGGCCAAAGAACACTGCGAGTCCACTGTGGCGGCGGCCAACGCCGAAGCGGATTCGATGATCAACCACGCCCGGGCAGAGGCCGACCGGCTGCTCGGCGACGCAAAGTCCCAGGCTGACCGCATGGTCGCCGAAGCGCGTCAGCACAGCGAACGAATGGTCGCAGAAGGCCGCGAAGAAGCCAGTCGGATCGCGGCGACCGCGAAGCGAGAGTACGAGGCTTGCACCGGACGGGCCAAGTCCGAAGCGGATCGGATGATCGAAAGCGGCAATCTGACCTACGAGAAGGCAGTCCAGGAAGGCATCAAGGAGCAGCAGCGGTTGGTGTCGCAGAACGAAATCGTGGTGACGGCCAACGCCGAGGCCACCCGATTGGTCGACTCCGCGCACGCCGAAGCGGACCGGCTGCGTGGTGAGTGCGATATCTATGTCGACAACAAGCTGGCCGAGTTCGAGGAGTTCCTTAACGGCACGATGCGGT
The DNA here is from genome assembly GCA_030666145.1 of Mycolicibacterium sp. Taxonomy (GTDB): domain Bacteria; phylum Actinomycetota; class Actinomycetes; order Mycobacteriales; family Mycobacteriaceae; genus Mycobacterium. Next base: position 8,087 of record DAOUYK010000130.1, read on the forward strand.
CCGTCGGCCGCGGCCGTCACCAATTGCGCACCGCGGCGGGAACCCACGACTACGCGGCCCGCTGACCTTTGGGTCGCTAAACGTACGATTACGGGCATGCCGACGCATGCGAACGCGGCCCCGCGCCGAGGATCACGGTCGCCGCTGGTGATCGATATCGGCCAGCTCGGCCGGCGGCCCGGCTCGATGATGCCTCTGGACATCAGCGTCCCGAGTCCGTCACGCATGGGGCTCGAACTGATGGCCGTGGGCGAGGGCGCGCCGCTGGAATTGAACCTCCGCCTGGAATCAGTGTCCGAGGGTGTGTTGGTCACCGGGACGGTCAAGGCGCCGACGTCAGGGGAGTGCGCCCGGTGCTTGCAGCCGATCCACGGTGAGGTCGGCATCGACCTCACGGAGCTGTTCGCCTATCCCGACAGCACGATCGACGAGACCGCCGACGCTGATGAGGTGGCCCGCGTGGGGCGCGACGGAGGCGCCGAAACCGTGGATCTCGAGCAGCCGATCATTGACGCGGTGGGAATGGCGCTGCCGTTCTCGCCGGTGTGCGGCTCCGACTGCGTTGGGCTGTGCCAGCAGTGCGGCGTCCCGCTGGGCAGTGCGGAGCCTGGCCATCATCATGACCAGATCGACCCGCGGTGGGCCAAGCTGGCCGAGTTTCGGGAGCTGGCCGGAGACGACTCGTGACGGCCGAACGTGCCCCGTTGCTCAGAGCGCTGGGTGTCGATATGGCTTACGAGCTACTGACAATTGCGCTCACCCATCGCAGCTACTCCTACGAGAACGGCGGACTACCCACTAACGAACGTCTCGAGTTCCTAGGAGATTCGGTGCTCGGCCTGACCATCACCGATGAGCTCTATCACCGGCATCCAGACTGTTCCGAAGGTGATCTGGCCAAATTGCGTGCCAGCATCGTCAATACCCAAGCACTGGCCAAGGTTGGTCGCCATCTCTCTGAGGATGGCCTGGGCTGCTATCTACTACTGGGCAAGGGCGAGGACAACTCCGGTGGCGCCGATAAGTCGAGCATTCTGGCCGATGGTGTCGAATC
>DAOUYK010000287.1 GCA_030666145.1 Mycolicibacterium sp.
CGGTACTCATCGGCGCACATCTGGCACGCGGCGCCCTCGTCGTCGACAATGACCGCAATCGCGATCTCTGCTCTGGACGCGGCCGCCAATTCTGCCAGGTGACTCAACAAGTCGCCGCTCTCCTCGGCGCAGAGATCGGCGCGCAACACAGCACCCATTTCACCGCCCATTTCACCCTGGACGGCAGTCACGAGAACGAGAGACTTCTCGGGCGCGAATCCCAGGATGGCAGGCAGCGCGGCAATCAAGACGCTGGGTTGATCGAGCGGGGAATCGAGCGGGGATCCGGGGCGATGTGTTGTGGACATAGACGTAAGCCTGGCCACAGCACCCGACGAAGAGCAGCCGATACCGATCTGCGGGAATCCCAATTGTGGATGGAATCGCAATTGTGGATCATTGTCAGTCGGCGTGCGAGATGGGGACAACCGGCGTAAACCTAAGCGCTATGGGTTCCACACAGGAATACGAACTGGTAGTCATCGGCTCCGGCCCGGGAGGACAGAAGGCCGCCATCGCCGCGGCAAAGCTCGGCAAGTCCGTCGCCGTGGTCGAGCGAGGGATGATGTTGGGTGGTGTGTGCGTCAACACCGGCACCATTCCGTCGAAGACGCTGCGCGAAGCAGTCGTCTATCTCACCGGCATGAACCAGCGTGACCTCTACGGTGCCAGCTACCGCGTCAAGGAGAAAATCACCCCGGCCGACCTTCTGGCGCGCACGCAACACGTAATCAACCGAGAGATCGACGTGGTGCGTGCGCAACTATTGCGCAATCGCATCGAGCTCTATGTAGGTCACGCCCGGTTCCTCGACGCACACACCATCGACATCGACGACCCCAATCGCCCCGAGCGCGTGACCGTCAGCGGCCGCCACATCATCATCGCCAGCGGCACCAAGCCGGCCCGTCCCGCCGGCGTGGAATTCGACGAGAACCGCGTGCTGGACTCCGACGGCATCCTCGACCTCAAGACGATCCCCAACTCGATGGTTGTTGTCGGGGCCGGCGTCATCGGCATCGAGTACGCGTCGATGTTTGCCGCCCTGGGCACGAAGGTGACCGTCGTAGAGAAGCGCGTCAACATTTTGGAGTTCTGCGATCCCGAGATCATCGAGGCGCTGAAATTCCACCTGCGCGACCTGGCCGTGACGTTCCGGTTCGGCGAGGAAGTCACCGCCGTGGATGTCGGGTCAGCGGGCACCATCACCACGCTGGCCAGCGGCAAGCAGATCCCCGCTGAGACAGTGATGTACTCGGCGGGCCGGCAAGGCCAGACCGATCACCTCGACCTCCCGAACGCCGGGCTGGAGGCCGACAGCCGCGGCCGGATCTTCGTCGATGACAACTACCAGACCAAGGTCGAACACATCTACGCCGTAGGCGATGTCATCGGGTTCCCGGCCCTGGCCGCGACTTCCATGGATCAAGGCAGGCTAGCGGCCTATCACGCATTTGGGGAGCCCGCCAAGGGCATGGCCGAACTCCAACCCATTGGCATCTACTCGATACCGGAGGTGTCCTACGTCGGGGCCACCGAGGTGGAACTGACCGCGGAGTCGGTGCCTTACGAGGTCGGGGTGTCCCGCTACCGCGAGCTGGCACGCGGTCAGATCGCCGGCGACTCCTACGGCATGCTTAAGCTGTTGGTCTCGACCGAGGACCTGCGCCTTCTAGGGGTTCACATTTTCGGCACCAATGCCACCGAGATGGTGCACATCGGTCAGGCCGTGATGGGCTGTCAAGGCACCATCGAATACCTTGTTGACGCCGTATTCAACTACCCGACGTTTTCCGAGGCCTACAAGGTGGCGGCGTTGGACGTGATGAACAAGCTGCGAGCACTTCACCAGTTCCGATCCTGAGCCGACCAGTTCCGATCCTGAGCCAAGGCGGCCTCGTCCCTGGGCTCCAGCCGTCCCGGAGCAGCGGGCAGGTCGCCCATTCGGAATATCACATAGGTGTGTGCACGTTCGAACAAATGAGTGACCGCGGGCCTACCGCGGTGGCGGGCCTTCCCGTATGCGGGACAATGGAGGTTCACGGTGCAGACGACAACGCTGTCGTGGCGCACCGCGAGGAGGAGGCAAGAGATGGCTGACAGCGCCGATAACCCCGGCCAGCAGTACCAACCCGAGCAGGCCGGCATGTACGAACTCGAGTTCCCCGCTCCGCAGCTCTCTTCCCCGGACGGCCGCGGACCGGTGCTGATCCATGCGCTCGAGGGCTTCTCAGACGCCGGCCGGGCGATCAGCCTGGCTGCCGAGCACCTCAAGAACACCCTCGACACCGAATTGGTGGCATCGTTTGCGATCGACGAACTACTCGATTACCGGTCCCGGCGACCGCTGATGACGTTCAAGACCGATCACTTCACCCACTATGACAATCCTGAGCTGAACCTCTACGCACTGCACGACAGCGTAGGGACACCGTTTCTGCTGCTCGCCGGCCTGGAGCCTGATTTGCGGTGGGAGCGCTTCATCACCGCAGTGCGGCTGCTCGCCGAGCGGCTCGGGGTGCGCCGGATCATCGGACTCGGCGCCATTCCAATGGCCGTTCCGCACACGCGGCCGATGACGATGACCGCACATTCGAACGACAAGGAGCTCATCGCCGACCACCAGCCCTGGGTCGAACAGGTTCAGGTTCCCGGCAGTGTGTCCAGTCTGCTCGAGTTTCGGATGGCCCAACATGGTCATGAGGTCGTCGGTTTCACCGCGCATATCCCGCACTACCTGGCACAGACTGACTACCCGTCCGCCGCTGAGACCTTGCTGTCGGAGGTCGCCAGGAGCGGTTCGCTGCAGTTCCAGACCGCCGCCCTGGCCCAGGCGGCCGCCAAGGTTCACGACAAGGTCAACGAGCAGGTGGGAGGCAACGCCGAAGTTGCTCAAGTGGTGGAGGCTCTGGAGCGCCAGTACGATGCGTTTATAGCGGCTCAGGAAAACCGGTCCCTCCTGGCACGTGACGAGGATTTGCCGAGCGGGGACGAACTCGGCGCCGAATTTGAACGATTCCTCGCCCAACAGACAGGTGAAAAGGACAATAAAGACGGGGATAATCAGACCGAGAATTCCTGACCAACGCGATACCCACGCAATACCAACGCGAAGCCGCTATCCGACCCGACTACGAAGTGGGCGACATGACCGCGATCATCGGATTTGCGCCATGACCGAACGCAAATCGAACCTGCGCTCGGTACGGGAGATCACTCCTACGCTGCAGTATCGGACTATTCACGGCTAGCGCCGGGCGTTCCGGGTGGCCGGGTCGGGTCCGGCAATCCTGCTGATCCACGGTATCGGCGACAACTTCACCACGTGGAGCACCGTACAGAGCAAGCTCGCGCAAAGGTTCACCGTCGTGGCGCCAGACCTGCTCGGCCACGGTAAGTCCGATAAGCCGCGCGCCGACTATTCGGTGGCTGCCTATGCCAACGGCATGCGTGATCTGCTCAGCGTCCTGGAGATCGAGAGCGTCACTGTGATCGGCCATTCCCTGGGCGGCGGGGTTGCGATGCAGTTCGCCTAACAGTTCCCGCGACTGGTGAACCGAATGATCCTTGTCGGGGCAGGCGGCGTCACCAAAGAGGTAAATGTGGCGCTGCGGATCGCTTCGCTGCCCATGGGCAATGAGGCGTTAGCCCTGCTTCGGCTTCCGCTGGTGCTCCCCGCGGTGCAGGCCATCGGACGGATAAGCGGCGCGCTGTTCGGATCCACAGGCGTGGGCCGCGACATCCCGAATATGTTGCGCATCCTCGCCGATCTCCCCGAACCGACAGCGTCAGCGGCGTTCGCGCGAACACTGCGGGCGGTGGTCGATTGGCGCGGCCAGGTGGTGACCATGCTCGACCGGTGTTATTTGACACAATCCGTTCCCGTGCAA
>DAOUYK010000319.1 GCA_030666145.1 Mycolicibacterium sp.
CGCTGGCTTGCCAAGATCACCCTCGCGCAAACCGGCTACGGCCACTTTTACATCGAGCACAACCGTGGACACCACGTCCGAGTCGCCACGCCTGAGGATCCTGCCTCAGCCCGCTTCGGCGAGACATTCTGGGAGTTCCTACCGCGCAGCGTGTGGGGCGCCTTTAAGTCGTCCTGGGAGCTGGAGGCAGCGCGACTGCGCCGGCAGGGCAAGAGTCCGTGGCACTGGTCCAGCGACATACTCAATGCGTGGGCGATGTCGGTCGTGTTCTACGCAATCCTGATCGCGGTCTTCGGACTCGCCCTCATCCCTTACATCCTGATCTCTGCCGTGTTCGGCTTGATGTTGCTGGAGGCGGTCAACTATCTCGAGCACTACGGTCTGCTGCGCCAGAAGGCCGCCAGCGGCCGCTATGTGCGCTGCGCACCCGAACACAGCTGGAATTCAGACCATTTGGTGACCAACCTGTTTCTCTACCACCTGCAGCGACACAGTGATCACCACGCCAACCCGACGCGCCGCTACCAGACGCTGCGCAGCATGGAGGGCGCCCCGAACCTGCCCAGTGGTTATGCCTCGATGATCGCGTTGACCTACTACCCGCCGCTATGGCGCAGAATTATGGACCACCGGGTGCTCGAGCACTACGACGGTGACATCAGCCGTGTGAACATTCACCCGCGCGTGCGCGACAAAGTATTGGCCAAGTATGGCCCTGAGCCGCATGCGGAAAGGCCAGGCGACGGAGCCGACGCATGACCGCCTATCGCTGCACCGGTTGTGATTACGTCTACGACGAGGCGAAAGGTTCACCGCGAGAGGGATTCCCGAGCGGTACCGTATGGAGCGACATCCCCGATGATTGGTGTTGCCCCGATTGCGCGGTGCGCGAGAAGGTCGACTTCGAAGAGATTGGAACTGTGACGTGAGTGCCTACAGGTTGTTTGTCTGTGTGCAGTGTGGCTTCGAGTACGACGAGGCTAAGGGTTGGCCCGAAGATGGGATCGCGCCCGGCACCCGGTGGGAAGACATCCCAGAGGACTGGAGTTGCCCAGACTGCGGTGCGGCGAAGTCTGACTTCGAGATGGCCGAGGTCGCCCGTCCATGACCGCTGGCCGAGGTTCTCACGGGCAGCGGGCGCTGTGACCAGAACGGCCTGGGCCGGCGCGCGCACCAAAAGCGATAGTGTCGCCGATGTGGGCCACCCCGACGACAGCCACCCCAACGACAACAGGGTCGCGCAGCGTATCCCTTATGCCGAGGCGTCGAGGGTGCTGCTGCGAGACTCCATTCTCAATGGCATGCGCGAGCTGCTACTCACCCGCGACTGGTCGGCGATCACGCTGTCCGACGTCGCCGCTGCCGCCGGCGTCAGCCGCCAGACGATCTACAACGAGTTCGGCTCGCGGCAGGGCCTGGCCCAAGGGTACGCACTGCGGCTGGCTGACCGGCTGGTCGACCAGATCAATGATGCAATCAAGGACAACGTCGGCGACATATACGCCGCATTGCTGCAGGGGTTCCGCGACTTCTTCGCCGAGTCGGCGGCGGACCCGTTGGTCATTTCGCTGCTATCCGGTTCCACAAAGCCAGACCTGCTGCAGCTCATCACCACCGACAGCGCGCCGATCATCTCCCGGTGCTCGGCTCGGCTGACAGAATCGTTTATCGACAGCTGGGCGGAAACCAGCGAGGAGGACGCCGGTGTGCTGGCCCGGGCGATCGTCCGCCTAGCTATGAGCTATATCTCGATGCCACCCGAAGCTGACCACGATGTGGCCCGGGACCTGGCCCGATTGATGTCTCCGTTCGCCGAGCGGTACTCTGTAAGAGATACTCCCTAGCCGGCAGAGCGCTTCAAGCGCCTGTCCCGCGAGCCCGCAGGCTACGGGTGTCTGCATAGTTGCCGCCAGCGGTATTGCCGTGAGCACTGCTGTGCGAGCAAAGCCAATGTCGAACGGAAAAAGAGGCTCTACATGACTGCACCGACGCTGACCGCCGATGTCCGCAATGGCATCGATTTCAAGGTCGCCGACCTCGAATTGGCCGAATTCGGCCGCAAGGAGATCCGGCTGGCCGAACACGAGATGCCCGGCCTGATGGAATTGCGCCGCGAATATTCTGAGGTGTTGCCGCTGAAGGGCGCACGCATTTCAGGTTCGCTGCACATGACCGTTCAGACCGCGGTGCTCATCGAGACTTTGGTGGCCCTTGGCGCTGAAGTTCGATGGGCGTCGTGCAACATCTTCTCCACCCAGGATCACGCCGCAGCAGCCGTCGTCGTCGGGCCCAACGGCACCGTCGAAGAGCCCAAGGGCACCCCGGTCTTCGCGTGGAAGGGCGAGTCGCTGGAGGAGTACTGGTGGGCCGCGGAGCAAATGCTCACCTGGCCGAACGAGCCCACCAACATGATCCTCGATGACGGCGGCGACGCCACCATGCTGGTGTTGCGCGGCGCGCAGTTCGAAAAGGCCGGCGTGGTTCCCCCCGGCGAGGACGACGACTCCCCTGAATACAAAGTGTTTCTGGCTCTGATCCGCAAGCGCTTCGAGACCGACAAGACCAAGTGGACCAAGATTGCCGAGGCGGTCCAGGGTGTCACCGAGGAAACCACTACCGGTGTGCTGAGGCTGTACCAGTTCGCCGCCGCTGGCGAGCTGTTGTTCCCGGCCATCAACGTCAATGACTCGGTGACCAAGAGCAAGTTCGACAACAAGTACGGCACCCGGCACTCGCTGGTCGACGGCATCAACCGCGGCACCGACGTACTGATCGGCGGTAAGGCGGCGCTGGTCTGTGGCTACGGTGATGTCGGCAAGGGCTGCGCCGAGGCGCTCAAGGCGCAGGGCGCCCGCGTCGCGGTCACCGAGATCGACCCGATCAACGCGCTACAGGCACTGATGGACGGCTTCGAGGTCAAGACCGTCGAGGAAGCCGTCGGCTGGGCGGACATCATCATCACCGCCACCGGCAACCAGAGCATTATCACCATCGAGCACATGAAGTCGATGAAGCACCAAGCGATCCTCGGCAACATCGGCCACTTCGACGACGAGATCGAGATAGTCCGTCTTGAGGGAGACCCCAACATC
>DAOUYK010000235.1 GCA_030666145.1 Mycolicibacterium sp.
ATCGTCGAATTCCTTTCGCTGCAAAGGGATCTGTATGCCTACCTGCACGACCAAACTCTGCGCCAGCTAAACCAGGGATACACCGGTATCGAGATAGCCGAGACTTTCTCGATGCCGCCCGCGCTGGACCGTGCCTGGCATGCCCACGGGTACTACGGCACGGTCAGCCACAACGTCAAGGCGGTCTACCAGCGCTATATGGGGTGGTTCGACGGTAACCCCGCGCGCCTGTGGCCGCATCCGCCGGAAGCGATCGGGCCACGTTACGTCGCTGCGATGGGTGGCCTGGACAAGGTTGTCGAGCTCGCCCAAACAGCCTTCGATGAAGGCGATTTCCGTTGGGCTGCGACCCTTCTGGATCACGCGATGTTCACTGACGAGAACCACGAAGCGGGTATCAAGCTGTACGCCGACACGCTCGAGCAGCTGGCCTACGGTTCGGAGTGCGCCACGTGGCGCAACTTCTTTCTTGCCGGCGCCACCGAGCTACGCGACGGCAATTCCGGCACCCCGACGCAGACCTCGTCGACGTCGATCGCCGGCCAGCTCACACCGGAGCAGATGTTCGACGTGCTGGCCATCAGCGTCAACGGACCGCGCGCCTGGGAGCTCGACATCGCCATCGATATCACGTTCCTTGACACCGCCACCAACTATCGGCTCACGCTGCGCAACGGCGTGCTCATCTATCGCAAGGTCGCTGCCGAGGCGGGTACGGCGCAGGCCACCGTCGCGTTGGCGACCAAGGTGCGATTGCTCACACTGGCGGCGGGCGACAACACCTCGCCGGGCTTGGAGATCACCGGAGACCCCAAGGTGCTCAGCTCCCTGGTAGGGGTGCTCGACAAGCCGGACCCGGCGTTCAATATCGTCACCCCCTGACGTTAGGGAGTGTCAGGCGGGTCGGGCCGAAAAGCTGATCGGTATATCCGCGCACGGGCCATATGGTGGCACGGTGCAATTACTTCTGGTCCGACATGCGCTGCCCCTGCGCAGCGAACCCGGGCAGGGCTCCGACCCGCACCTGTCCGCCGAAGGCATCCAGCAGGCAGCCAGGCTGCCCGAGGCTCTGGCCCGGTTCCCCATCAAACGGCTGGTGAGCAGCCCGCAAGTGCGGGCGATCCAGACCGCCCAACCCGTTGCCGACGCGTTGGGCATGGCGCTTGAAGTCGACGAGCGACTCGCCGAATATGACCGCGATCTGCCGCATTACATCCCCATCGAGCAGATCGCGGCAGAGCACCCCGAAGAGATGCAACGCCTCAGCGACGGCCACCTTCCCAGCAATGTCGACGAAAAAGACTTCCTCGCGCGCGTCGCCAGCACCGTCGATGATCTCGTCGACCGATCCGACCACGACGACACCGTCGCGGTATTCAGCCACGGCGGGGCGATCAACGTGCTGCTGCACAAGATTCTGGGCACCGAGCGTCTGCTGTCGTTCCACGTCGACTACGCGTCGGTGACCCGGCTGCTGTCATCGCGTACCGGGCGACTGGCGGTCGCCGGAGTCAATGCCACCGAACACGTATGGGACTTACTGCCCAGAACCAGGTGGTAGACAGGTGCCGTGACTGACCTCGATGGCCTCGATCTTGGCGCGCTGGATCGATATCTGCGCGAGACCGGGATTGCCCGCACCGGAGGGCTGCGCGCCGAACTCATCTCCGGCGGACGATCCAACCTGACTTTCCTGGTCTCCGACGATGGGTCGCAGTGGGTGCTTCGCCGCCCACCGCTGCACGGGCTGACGCCGTCTGCACACGACATGGCCCGCGAGTACCGGGTGGTGGCGGCACTTGCCGACACACCCGTGCCGGTCGCGCGTGCGGTGACCATGGGCAACGACGATTCGGTGCTCGGCGCACCGTTCCAGATGGTGGAGTTCGTCCCGGGCCGGGTGGTCCGCTACAACACTGAGCTCGAGGCGCTTGGGGACCGGGCCACGATCGAATCCTGCGTCGACTCGCTGATCAAGGTGCTCGCCGACCTGCACTCGGTTGACCCTCAGGCGGTTGGTCTCGGTGATTTCGGCAAGCCGAGCGGCTACCTCGAACGCCAGGTACGTCGCTGGGGCTCGCAGTGGGACCTCGTCAAAACCGACAACGACGCCTGTGACGCTGATGTCAGGACGCTGCACACCAAACTGGCCCAAGCGATCCCGCCGCAGAGCCGGACAGCGATCGTGCACGGCGACTATCGCATCGACAACACGATCCTCGACCCCGAGGACCCCACCAAGGTGGCCGCGGTGCTGGATTGGGAAATGTCCACCCTCGGTGATCCGCTCAGCGACGCCGCGTTGATGTGCGTCTACCGGCACCCGACATTTCATTTCGTGCACGCCGACGCGGCCTGGGTCTCCGAGCTGATTCCGAACCCCGACGCGCTGGCTGAGAAGTATTCCCTGGCCGCCGGCCAGGCGCTGGACCACTGGGATTTCTACATGGCGCTGGCCTACTTCAAGCTCGCGATCATCGCCGCAGGTATTGCCTACCGTGCGAGAGTGGGCGGCGCCACCGAGGACACCGACAAGGTTGGCGACGCTGTCGCACCGTTGATCGCGGCAGGTCTTGCGCAACTGTCTTGACGGGCTTCGCCGGCAACCGGGGTCGACAACTTCCGCAGCACCGAACAGGCGGTCTCGATCCGGTGGCCCCGCTACAGGCCGGCTTTGAGGTTCTTCTTCGCCGCGCGTCGAAGCTGGAAAATGCGCACCGCGCCAACCGCGACGGTGACTAGACCCCCGGCCACCGCGGCGAACATGATGGCCACCCCGAGCGGCAGGCTCCAGTGCCAGCCGAGGAACGCGAACTTCGTCGACTCGGTGTTCTGCGCGATGAAGATCAGCAAAACGATCAGGATAAGGAAACCCAGGACCAGAGACGCCCACATGGCGGCCGCCTTGGTGAACGTGACGGCTGACTTGGGAGGGGGCGGCTTTCTCGCCGGTGGGCTTTCCGCGGGTGCGGTTCCGGGAGACCCGGATGTCGGGGGAAGGTCAGGCGTCCCGGATCGATCGCTGGTCATAGCTCAATGATCGCCCTTTCACCAGTTGAATGAAACCGCAACGCTGGTCACGATAAGGTCACTCCAGCCCTCTTCGCGGACTCGTCTAACGAAAGGATTTTCGCGTGAATGGCCTCCGGCGAACAATGCGAATTCAAACCCTTACCGCACTCTCGGCCATGTTGATGTTGCTTACAGCGGCGTTGTCTGCGTGCGGGAGTTCCAACCCGCTCGGCGGCGGGGAAATCTCTGGGGACCTGAAGTCGATCGTCGTCGGGTCGGCTGACTTCCCCGAGTCGAAGATCATCGCTGAGATGTATGCGCAGGCGCTGGAGGTCAACGGCTTTACGGTAGGCCGACAGTACGGTATCGGCAGCCGTGAGACCTATATCCCCGCGGTCCGGGATCACTCGATCGACCTGATTCCCGAGTACACAGGGAGCCTGCTGCAGTACTTCGATTCGGAGACCGATGTCACCACGCCGAACGACGTTCTGCTGGCGCTGTTTCGGGCGCTGCCCGGGGACCTGTCGATCCTCAACCCATCGCCCGCAGAGGACAAAGATACCGTCGCGGTGTCATCTGAGACAGCCCAGAGATGGAACCTCAAGACGATCGGCGATCTGGCCGCGCACTCACCGGAAGTCAAATTCGGTGCTCCGTCGGAGTTTCTGAACCGCACCGAAGGCATGCCCGGGCTCAAGGAGAATTACGGCCTTGACATCCCGGAGAAGAACTTCGTCGCCATCAGCGACGGCGGCGGTCCCGCCACGGTGCGCGCACTGACCGGCGGTACCGTCACCGCAGCCAACATCTTCAGCACCTCGCCGGCAATCAAGCAGAACAACCTGGTGACGCTGGAGGACCCAAAGAACAATTTCCCGGCAGCCAACGTGGTGCCACTGGTCAGCTCGCAGAAGAAATCCGACCAACTCAAGACCGTGCTCGACGCCGTGTCGGCGAAGCTGACCACCGATGACCTCATCAGGCTCAACACAGAGACCACGGGCAACTCCGGCATCAACCCCGATGCGGCGGCGCAGAACTGGGTACGGGACAACGGCTTTGACCAACCACTCCAGCCATGAGCAGAGGAGGAGGATCGCGATGATCGAATTTTCCGGCGTCACCAAGCAGTACCAGGACGGCACCGTCGCCGTCGACAACCTCAACCTCGCCGTGCCCCAGGGCACCCTAGCCGTGTTCGTCGGCCCGTCTGGCTGCGGAAAAACCACGTCGATGCGGATGATCAACCGGATGATCGAGCCGACATCGGGCACGTTGACCGTCAACGGCGAGGACGTCACCAAGCTCGACGCGGTGAAACTGCGATTGGGTATCGGCTACGTGATCCAGAGCGCGGGGTTGATGCCGCACCAGCGCGTCGTGGACAACGTCGCCACAGTGCCTGTGCTCAAAGGAGAGTCGCGCCGCGCGGCCCGCAAGTCAGCTCTAGATGTACTCGATCGGGTGGGGCTGGACCCCAAGCTTGCCGACCGCTACCCGGCTCAGCTCTCAGGCGGTCAGCAGCAGCGTGTCGGGGTGGCCCGGGCTCTGGCAGCAGACCCCCCGATCCTGCTGATGGATGAGCCGTTCAGCGCCGTGGACCCGGTGGTACGAGAAGAGCTGCAGGCCGAGATCCTGCGATTACAAAGCGAATTGCACAAGACCATCGTGTTCGTCACCCACGATATCGACGAGGCGATCAAGATCGGCGACAACGTGGCTGTCTTCGGCCGTGGCGGAGTACTGCAACAGTACGACGAGCCCAAGCGACTACTGTCCAACCCTGCCAACGATTTCGTCGCCAATTTCATCGGCGCCGACCGCGGTTACCGCGGGCTGCAGTTCCGCCACGCCGCCGGCCTTCACCTGCACGATATTCGCGCTGTAGATGAGGCCGGAATCGATGCCCTCGAACTGCACGAGGGAGACTGGGCACTGGTGACCCAACCCAACGGCACCCCCTACGCTTGGATCGACTCCGCGGGCGTGGAGCTACACCGTTTGAGAAAGGTGTTGTACGACAGCACCACTGCGGGAGGGTCGCTCTTCCGGCCAGATGATTCGCTGCGCCAGGCGCTCGACGCGGCGCTGTCCTCCCCATCGGGGCTCGGGGTTGCGGTGGATACTGACGGCAAGCCCATCGGTGGTGTGCTCGCCGATGAC
>DAOUYK010000171.1 GCA_030666145.1 Mycolicibacterium sp.
CACTGTGCCGCAACCGAGCCGTTACACATGGGACGGGCAGCAGTGGGTGTTCAATTACAACTGGCAATGGGAGTGCTTCCGGGGCGCCGACGTGCCGACCGAGTTCGCCTCTGCCCGTTCGTTAGTGTTCTATTCACCAACGCTGGACGGATCGATGTACGGGACCTGGCGCACCGAGATCCTTGAGGGCGTATGCAAGGGAAGCATCGTCATGCCAGTCGCGGCATACCCGGCATAGCGGCGGGGCACCCTTGGATGAAGCAAGCGCTAGTGTGCGGTCAGCGCGCTATCTAGCATGCAATCACGATCTGGGCGCACACTAGCGGCCTTCACCGTCGGCGTTCGGCCAGGGCGCGCAGAAAGAAGGTGAAGTTCGCGGGCCGCTCGGCAAGTCGTCTCACAAAATAGCCGTACCACTGGGTGCCGAACGGTACGTATATCCGCACATAATTGCCCTCTTCGGTCAACCGGCGCTGCTCGGCATCACGAATGCCAAAGAGCATCTGATACTCGAAGTCCTCTACCCCACAACCATTCTCACGGACTAGCGCGGGTACCGCCGCGATGATCTCGGGATCGTGTGAGGCGACCATCGGATAGCCACTACCTCCCATCAGCACGCCCAGGCACCTCAGGAAAGACTCAGTGATCTCGTCGTGGTCCCGGTAGGCCACCGATGCCGGTTCGTCGTAAGCCCCCTTACACAGCCGAATCCGTGCGCCAGAGGCAGCGAACTCGGCGCAATCGGCATGGGTGCGTTTGAGGTAGGCCTGCAGTACCGCACCGACCCAGCCAAAGTCGGCGCGTAATTCGCGCACGATCGTCAAGGTCGAGTCGGTGGTCGTATGGTCCTCGGCGTCGACAGTCACCCACACACCAGCGCGTTGCGCGCGTTCACAGATCGCGCGCGCGTTCTCCAGCGCGATCTTCTCGCCATCTCGCGGTAGCGCCTGCCCCAGCGCCGACATCTTCAGCGACACCTCCAGCGGATGTACCGCACCCACCGCCTCGCTTCGGGTCGAAAAGGCCTGCAGAAGTTGCATATAGGCTTCGACGGTATCGGTGGCGGCGTCAGCGTCGGTGACGTCCTCACCGAGATAGTCGATCGACACCAGCCGCCGGGAATCCCTCAGCACCTGCACCGAACTCATCGCGTCGGCAACGCTCTCACCGGGGACGAAGCGGTGCACGACCTCGCGGGTCACCGGCAGCCGTTGCGCCGCCCGTCGCAGACCATCCTGCCTGCTAGCGGCCAAGATGACGGGCCGCGCGACACGCTCGAAGATTCCCATCGCTCACAATTCCATGTGGGGATAGCGGGGGTCGGTTGGCGGCACGAACGTCTCTTTGATCGAGCGGGCTGAAGTCCAGCGCAGCAGGTTCGTCGCGGATCCGGCCTTGTCGTTTGTTCCCGAGGCCCGCGACCCTCCGAACGGCTGCTGCCCCACCACCGCGCCCGAAGGCTTGTCGTTCACGTAAAAGTTGCCCGCTGCGTGCCGCAGCTGCCGCTCTGCCTGCATTACCGCCGAGCGGTCATCGGCGATCACCGCGCCGGTCAGCGCGTAGCGGGCGCCCGCGTCGACGACGTCCAGAATGCGCCCATAGTCCTGGTCGGGGTAGACGTGCACTGCCAGGATGGGACCGAAGTACTCAGTGGAGAACGCCTCGTAGGTCGGATCGTCGGACAGCAACACCGTTGGTCGAACGAAATAGCCCTCGCTGTCATCATATTCGCCGCCAGCGGCGATGGTGACCCCCGCTGCGCTCTTCGCACTCTCAATGGCTGCGACGTTCTTGGCGAACGCCCGTTCGTCGATCAGAGCTCCGCCGAAGTTGGCCATGTCCATGACGTCGCCGTATTGCAGCGCTTCGGTGGCGCCGAGGAACTCATCACCCATCTGCTGCCATAGCGAGCGCGGAATGAAGGCCCGCGACGCGGCCGAACACTTCTGCCCCTGATAGTCGAACGCCCCCCGAATCAGCGCTGTGCGCAGGACATCTGGGCGTGCCGAGGGGTGAGCGACCACGAAATCCTTGCCGCCGGTCTCCCCGACCAGACGCGGGTAAGTGTCGTAGCGGTCGATGTTGGTGCCGACCTCGCGCCACAGATGCTGGAAGGTGCGGGTCGAGCCGGTGAAGTGGATGCCAGCCATCCGCCTATCGGCCAGAACCACGTCCGAAACTGCCTGTCCGTCACCGGTCAGCAGGTTGATAACACCGGCGGGCAGTCCGGCCGCCTCCAGTAACTGCATCGTCAGGTAGGCGGCGAAGGTCTGAGTGGGCGAAGGTTTCCACACAACCGTGTTCCCCATCAACGCGGGGGCAGTGGGCAGATTGCCCGCGATGGCGGTGAAGTTGAACGGCGTGATCGCGTAGACGAAACCCTCTAATGGCCGGTAGTCGGTGCGGTTCCACACGCCGGGCGAGCTGACCGGCTGCTCGGCGAGGATCTTGCGAGCGAACGCGACGTTGAAGCGCCAGAAGTCGACAAGCTCGCAGGGCGCGTCGATTTCGGCCTGAAAGGCGCTCTTGGACTGGCCCAACATCGTGGCCGCCGCGACCTTCTCCCGCCACGGTCCGGCCAGTAGATCGGCAGCTCGCAGGAGCACAGCTGCGCGCTCGTCGAACGGGGTGGCTTCCCACTCCTTCTTCGCCGCCAGGGCCGCCTCGACCGCAGCCCTGGCATCAGCGTGGTCGGAGTTGGTGAAGGTGCCCAGCCGCGCGGCGTGCCGATGCGGCTGAACCACATGTTGGCGGGCGCCGGCACCCATCCGGTGCTCGCCACCGATGACGTGAGGCAATTCGATCGGTTCGTTGGCAAGACTGGTCATCGCATCAGTAAGTCTGGCGCGTTCCGGGGACCCTGGAGCGTAGTCGTGCACCGGCTCGTTTTCGGGCACTGGCACTTGAGTAATCGCTGTAAACGCGTGCATACAGCAAGAATGCCCGTTCTCAAGTCGCAATCCGATGGCTGATCGGACAAGCTCTGGCACACTTAATGGTTGGATTAGACAAAGGAGCATTCATGACGCTGGCAGCCACAGGCCTCGGGTTGGGCCAGTTGTTGCTGGCGTTGGACCGCACGATGGTCACGCTGGCTGAGGCACCGAACGGACTGGACATGCCGGTGAGCTCGGTGGCCCTCGTCGATGCCGATGACGTGCGACTGGGATTGGCAGTCGAGCCGGGCTCAGCCGATCTGATCTTCCTGCTCGGCGTATCCGGCGCCGAGGCCGTCGACTGGCTCGAGCACCATGACGGGCAGCCTGCGGCGATCTTCGTCAAGGAACCCACCCTGACCGCGGTCGCCCGTGCGGCCGCGCTGGGGGTCGCCGTCGTGGCCGTCGAACCCCGGGCCCGCTGGGAACATCTGTACCGCTTGGTCAACTACGCCCTCGAGCATCATGGCGATCGCAGCGATCCGCTGCGTGATTCCGGCACCGACCTGTTCGGCCTGGCACAGTCGATCGCCGACCGCACCCGCGGCTTGATCTGTATCGAGGACGTCGACAGCCGCATGCTGGCCTACTCGACCTCCGGCGAAGAAGCCGACGAATTGCGCCGTCTGACCATCCTGGGCCGCGCCGGACCGCCAGAGCATCTGCAGTGGATCGGGCAGTGGGGCATCTTCGATGCGCTGCGGTCGAGCGCGGAAGTGGTCAGCGTCGACGAACGTCCCGAGCTGGGACTGCGACCCCGGCTGGCGGTCGGTGTGCACCTGCCCGCGACCGATACGCGCCGCAAGCCCAACTTCGCCGGAACAATCTGGCTCCAGCAGGGGTCGACGCCGCTGGCCGAGGACTGCGAGGAGATCCTGCGGGGCGGCGCAGTACTCGCGGCCCGGATATTGTCGCGGCTGGCAGCCGCGCCGTCACAGCACGCCGCGCGACTGCAACAGCTGCTAGGAGTACTGGGCCGGGACAGCGAAGATGTCAGCGTGCTCGCCCGCGAGCTCGGCATTCCCTCCGATGCCCGCGCCGCCCTCGTCGGCTTCCATGGAGTCGGCGCGGCAGCGCCCTCCGATGTGATCGCGCTGAGCGCCAGCGCTTTTCGCGTTGATGCCCAAGTCGCCTCGGCGGGCGATCGGGTCTACGTGCTGCTACCGAAGATCGCAGGTGCGGCGGCCGTCACATCTTGGGCTCGAGGCGTAGTCGCTGCTCTGCGCAGGGAACTGGACCTCGACGTTCGTGCCGTGACTGCCGCCCCGTTGACCGGGCTGGTCGGCGCAGCGGCGGTGCGCACCGAGGTGGACCGCGTGTTCGACAGCGCCGAACGCCACCCGGCGGCCATCGGCCAGGTCACGTCACTAGACGAGGCGCGCACGACGGTGCTGCTCGACGAAATCGTCTCGCACGTCGCGTCTCAGCCCCGGCTGGTTGACCCGCGGGTGCGCGAGCTTTGCGCGCACGACCCGATGCTGGCGGACACACTGCGGGCCTACCTCAACGAGTTCGGCGACGTCGCCGCGACAGCTCGGCGGCTGCATGTCCACCCAAACACCGTGCGTTACCGCATCCGCCGAATCGAGAAGCTGCTGACGATCTCGCTAGGCGACGCCGATGAACGTTTGGTGCTCGCGCTCTCGCTTCGCGCCGCCGAGCGATAAGCGATTCTGGCGTGCGGTAAGTACCGCTTCAGCGGTCCCGATCTGCCAACCGCTGCACCGCAGCGGTGACGCGTTCATCGGTGGCCGTCAACGCGACCCGCACATGCCGGCCTCCCCGGGGCCCGTAGAACTCCCCGGGCGCGACCAAGATGCCTCGTTGCGCCAACCAGCTGACGGTGTCACGGCACGGCTCGCCTCGCGTAGCCCACAGGTAGAGCCCCGCCTCCGAGTGATCGACGGTGAAACCGGCGGACCGCAACGCCAGCAGCAGGGCATCGCGCCGGCGCGCGTAACGCGCGCGCTGGGCCTCTTGGTGCGCGTCGTCGTCGAGCGCGGCGACCATTGCGGCCTGTACCGGAGCGGGCACCATCATGCCCGCGTGCTTGCGAACCGCCAGCAGTTCGGCCACGAGGGCGGGATCACCCGCGACGAAGCCGGCGCGGTAGCCCGCCAGAGACGATGTCTTCGACAGGGAGTGCACGGCCAGCAGGCCGGTGTGGTCGCCGTCGCAGACCTCTGGGTGCAATACCGATATCGGCACCTGATCCCACCCGAGCCCGAGGTAACACTCGTCGGAGGCAACGGGCACTCCGCGCTCCCGGGCCCACTCCACGACTTTGCGCAGGTGATCGACACCCAGCACCTTGCCGGTCGGGTTGCTGGGCGAGTTTAGGTACACCAATTGCGGCGCAGCAGGACCCAGCTGAGTCAGCGAGTCGGCACGCAACACCGTTGTTCCCGCGAGCAGGGCGCCGACCTCATAGGTGGGGTACGCCAGCTCTGGCACCACCACCGTGTCAGCGGCACCTAGGCCCAACAGCGTCGGCAGCCAGGAGATGAACTCCTTAGTACCGATCACCGGAAGGACCGCACTGGGCGCCAGGCCGGTGATGGCGTATCTGCGACGTAGTGCACCGACGACCGATTCTCGCAACGCAGGCGTGCCGGCCGTGGTCGGATACCCGGGCGCGCCGCTGGCGGCTGCAAGCGCGTCTCGGATGACCGGCGACACACGGTCGACCGGCGTGCCGACTGACAGGTCCACGATGCCGTCGGGGTGTGCCCGCGCCACCGCGGTCACCTCGGACAGGGTGTCCCACGGGAAGACCGGAAGTGAGGCAGAGACAGTCGCAGCCTTAATTGGCCGGCGGGTGACCTCAGGCAAGTCCTGGGGGGGCGGGGGTTGCGCCGTGTTCTCAGTCCTCACCCTGCGGGGGCAGATCCTTGACAACCTGCGGATCGTTGTCGGTCTGGCCAACCTTCGACGCCCCGCCGGGCGATCCCAGTTCAACAAAGAAGTCGGCGTTGATCTGCGTGTATGCATCCCATTGATCGGGAACGTCGTCTTCGTAGAAAATAGCCTCAACCGGGCACACCGGCTCACAGGCGCCACAGTCGACGCACTCGTCAGGGTGGATGTACAGCATGCGTGCGCCTTCGTAGATGCAGTCGACAGGGCACTCTTCGATGCATGACTTATCTTTGACGTCGACGCAGGGTTCGGCGATCGTGTACGTCACTAACTTCTCCTCAAGTCCTCTCGAACTACCTGGTCTGCTGTCTATACAGAGCTCAGCTGGGGCGGCAACCAGCCTCGGCAAGTATCCCTGCCGAACCATGGACGCGTATCTCAGTGTGCCCTAACTTCTTCTGCGCTACCGGCTTTAGGGGTTGCGCGTGGTTACTGATACTAAACGTTGCACATATAAGTCGCTTAGTGCCACACAGCTATGAGCTAAATTGCAGTGCAACTAGTTGCATATGCGTTCCGAATATGCCTACTCTGCGTCCGTGGCCCTTCCACACGCGATTCTGGTCTCGCTCTGTGAGCAGTCGGGTTCGGGCTACGAGCTGGCCCGCCGCTTCGACCGGTCGATCGGTTACTTCTGGGCCGCGACCCATCAGCAGATCTACCGAACCCTTCGCACGATGGAAGATGACCACTGGGTGCGCGGAACCGAGGTTGCCCAACACGGCCGACCCGACAAGAAGGTGTACACGGTTTCTGAGGCCGGACGCGCCGAACTCGCGCGCTGGATCGCCGCTCCTTTGGTAGGCCGCGGCAGCTCGGTGGCCGACAGCCGAACACGCGACCTCGCGGTCAAGATTCGCGGCGCCGGGCACGGCGACATCGACACACTGCGCGCCCAGGTCGTTTCGCTGCGCACCGAACGTGCCGAATTACTAGACGTCTATCGAGGATTCGAGAAAAGTCAGTTCCCGAATCCGGACGCGGTGGCCGGCACCGCCCTACACCAGTACCTGGTGTTGCGTGGTGGTATCCGGGCCGAGGAGAGCGCCATTGATTGGCTCGACGAGGTCGCGGCCGGATTGGAGAGACGTGATGAACCGTAACTCGCCTTACCCATACCTGTTGTCGCCGTTGAACCTCGGCTTCACCACACTTGCCAACCGGGTGGTGATGGGGTCTATGCACACCGGGCTGGAGGACCGCGCGCGCCACACCGACCGCCTCGCCGAATACTTCGCCGAACGCGCCCGCGGTGGCGTCGGGTTGATCATCACTGGCGGGTACGCCCCCAACCGCGCGGGTTGGCTGCTGCCATTCGCGGCGCAGATGATCTCGAAGTCCGACGCCCGCAGACACCGCCGGATCACCTCCGGAGTGCACGACGCCGGCGGCAAGATCCTGCTGCAGATCCTGCACGCGGGGCGCTATGCCTACCATCCGTTCTCGGTCAGCGCTTCGTCGATCAAGGCGCCCACGAACCCCTTTCGGCCTCGCGCGCTGCGC
>DAOUYK010000202.1 GCA_030666145.1 Mycolicibacterium sp.
TTCCCCTCAGAGTCCAATACAAGCTTCTCTCCGGTGCGTAGCTTCCGGTCAGGGTCTTTCTCGGTCGGTGCAGGTTCAAAGACTGATACCACACGATAGCCCTGAGTCCGCTGAGACGTAAGCACCCTCTTCAATGCAGTCACAGACCATTTAGAGGAAGACCCTCTTGCCTTACCAATAGCCGTAGGCTCACCATTATCATTCAACCATCTCGTAATGCTCGTCAAAGAACAACGTTCATCCACGAGCTTCGTCTTGATCTGGTGGAGCAGTTGATAACCTCGCGGGTCACGCTCCAAAGCCTTACCAGCTCCCGAAGGGTGAGGGATAGTCCGGTAGCCCAAAGGTGCCACACCGTGACTAACACGGTCAGTCATCCGCAGGTAATCCAGCCGGTCGGTGGCCCTCGTTTTGAACCTAGACAGTTCGATAGCGGCGAAGAATGAGCCGACATAGATGAAGAACTCACTCATCATCTGATCTAGAGAGTCCTTCCCAGGATGTAGATAATCTAGGACAACCCCATCCCCTGAGAAAGCAAGGATCTTGCCGTTCGATTTAGTCCATTTAGCGAACTCGATACAGTCCACAGTCGACCGGAAGGCCCGGTCGATCTTTGAGAAGACCAGCACATCCCATTCATGCAGACGTTCAGGCTGCAACCACTGACCCAGGTCTGGACGTTCGAACGGCGTGGTCTTCCCCGCCGAGACTCCCAGATCCTCGAACGAACCGACCACCAGATAGCCCTGCTGCTGCGCCCACCTGACACCCTCCTCGGTCTGCGCCAGATGGGATACCTTGCGGGTGTTGTCCTTCGCATCGTCCAGGTGGGAGACGCGTGCCCCTACCAGGGCTCTCAACCGTTGTGCCATGTTGTCAAGAGTAGACCCCGGTACACGATCCAGGGCATCGCGATGCTGCGGCTAATCGGCCTCGTCATCGCCGGCCTACCGTGCCTGGCCTGGTTCGTTGATTCCCCCTGGAACCTCGCCTTCGGCCTGCTGCCGCCCTACTGGCCCGCCAAGGCATTCTGGGTCGCCAACGATCACGGTATGTGGTGGCCTTACCTTCTCGGCGGCATCGTATTCAGCGCGACGGTGGCCTGGCCACTACTGAGGCGTTTCATCGCCAAGAACACGTAATTCGGTGTCACTCGGAACGCCACAATTCGCCAAGCCCAACCGCGATCACGCCGATCACCACCAGAGCACCGCCTGCGAGCAACGTGATGTTGAGCCACAGATGCAGGCTGTCCTCCGCGTGGCCCACCATGACTTCGGCGACGGTCCGGATGTCGCCGGTCGTGCGATTCAGCGCATCGTTGACGTAGCGCCGTCCAATTTCGATGCCTGACCACCCGGATGCGCCGGCAATTAGCGCCGAAACCCCCAGAGCGATAAGCGCTTTGGCGCGTGAGCGAGCCGCAGCCAACGTCAGCAGAGCAAGTACCGCGGTCGCCACTGCCGCTGCGCCACTGGCCCGCGGGCCCCACGTTGCCAGACCCCGCAACGTGCCTGGCTGCAGTTCGGGGGTGTCCACGGTGATGGGCACCGTCAGTGTCGGAGGCACTCTAAGATCGAGGTTGCCCAGCGTGGCAGCGAAGGACGGGTCCGACAGCATGGGCGCAACGTCGACCAGCCACTGGTCGGAGTTGCCGCTGGGCTTCGCGCCGGTGAACATCCACTGGTGGGCGATCCGGTTCGCTCGCGCGAACTGTCCTCCGAAACCGCTGTTGCGGGTGTAGGAGCTGGCGACAGTGCTGACCAGCTGCGGGTTCAATGGGTAACCCCTGCCATCTCCCAGCACGACCACCTGCCTGGTGAGCTCGGCGGCCATCGCATCCTGAAGCCGCGGATCCTGGGCGGCCGAGGTCGCCAACGCCGCGTAGCCGTCCTCGTCGACGATGCTCAGCTGCGCCCAGACCGCAGGTACCGCTACTGTCAACGCGGCGGTAGTGGCGAGCCACAGCATGAGCGTGGCCAGAAACCGCACAGGTCCTCCTTGTCGGCCTTGACCACGGTCCACGCCACGATGTCGGTGTCGGTGTCGGTCAACCGCAGGTGGCGCAAAGGTAACCTCGGGTGGCGCAAAGGTAACCGCGGGTGGTGCGAAGGTCGGCTACTTCGCCCGGCGCCTGGGCGTGATCAGTGCGAGTTTGGTTGTAATGGTGTTCAGCCGCTTGAGCGCCTTGAGCGAATTGTTGTAGTAGTTGCCACCCGCACCCATGGTGGTGCGGGGAACCACCACAGCTTCCTGCCGACAGAACTTTCGCAGGCCTTCGGCGCCACCGAAGCGGGTACCCATCCCCGACGTCTTCCACCCACCCATCGGCGCGGTCGTGCACATCAGGTTGGAGATCACGTCGTTGACATTGACCGCGCCGCAATCCAACTGCAGCGCAACGGCCTTCGCTCGTTCCACGTCGCGGGAGAACACCGCGGCCGACAAGCCGTATCGGCTGTCGTTGGCCAATCGGATCGCTTCGTCGACGCTGGCGACTTTCATGATCGGCAACGTCGGGCCGAACGTCTCGTCTGTCATACACACCATCGAATGGTCCACATCGACAAGCACGGTGGGGGGGTAGAAGCTGCCTTCACCCGCGAGGCGTTCGCCACCGGTCAGGGCTTTGGCGCCAGCCGCGAGCGCGTCGCGCACGTGGCGTTCGGTCACGGTGACCTGCGTGTCGTCGATCATCGCGCCCAAGTCGTAGCCTTCGCCGGCACCAGTCTTGAGCTTCTCCACATTGCGCACCACCGCTGCAACGAACTCATCGCACACCGGTTCCAGCACGTAGACCCGCTCGACCGACACACAGGTCTGCCCCGCATTGAACATCGCGCCCCATACTGCCGCGTGCGCAGCCAAATCGATGTCGGCGTCTTCCAACACGATCATGGGGTCCTTGCCGCCGAGTTCCAGGCTCACCGGTGTCAGCCGGTGCGCGGCGCGTTCCATTACCTTGGCGCCGGTCACAGCTGACCCGGTGAACTGGATGTAGTCGGAGTTGTCGATGACGGCCTCGGACACCTCGCGCGCGCCCTGCGCCAGAGCAAACACTTCAGGCGCCCCTGAATCCAGCCAGCCACGCAGCAGCAGTTCCGCGGTCAGCGGTGTCCGTTCAGACGGCTTCAACAGCACCGCGCAGCCTGCGGCGAGTGCACCGACGGCATCCATCAATGCCAAGGCGACAGGGTAATTCCACGGTGCGATGATGCCGACGACCGGGCGCGGCCGGTAGTGAACTGTGATCCGCTTGATCGCCAGAAACGGCAGCGACGCCGGGCAAGACTCAGGGGCAAGCGCCTTCGCCATCGTTTTGATGTAGTAGGAGGTGATCATGATGACCAGGAGCACTTCCTGGGAAGCATCCACGGCGGACTTGCCGGTCTCCTCCATCAGAAGTTTCTCTATCTCAGCGCGGTGCTCGCCAAGCCACACGGCGTAGCGGGCGAGCACCTTTGCACGCCCTTTCGGGCCACGCGCCTCCCACTCCTTCTGCGCGGCATTCAGGCTCGCCGCGATGTGTGGCACATCGGCGGGATCAGTCCATCGCACCTCTCCGGCGACGGAACCGGTCGCCGGGTTCCTGATGATGCCGGTACCGGTGAACGGGTTGGGCTGGTCCAGGTCGCGAGTCGCGGTCATGAGTTCATGCTAACCACTTCGGCGGTCCAGATCACAGTTGGGTTGACACATGTCAAGTTTCGCGAGCGGCTGCCCCGGCGCACCGCGGCCCCGTTAGGACACCTCGGCGAATCACCCACCACTGGCTGCGCTGGCAATGCCTTTGAGGTAGGCGGCCTGGCCAAGGTGCTGGGCCGCGTCGTCGACGATGCTGATCAGCCGCGCGCTGGCAGTAACCGGTGGGGTCCACCGATCGTCCACGATCCGGGCGAGTTCGTCGGGCAATACCGAGGCGACGTACTCCAGCGACACCTTGTGCACCGCGTGGTAGTAGGCGGCGAGCAGGTGCGCCGATGCCCGCACTTTGGCTACCTCCTCGGGGGTGTGCCCATAGCCGTGGGAGTCCGGCGGCAGCTCAAGAGCGAATTGATCCACCCAGCCGTCTCGAAACCACACCTGCTCGATACCCGCGATGTCACACAATTGCGCGTCCTGAATACGAGCGCTGTGCCAGATAAGCCACGCAATGGGGTTGGCCTGCGGTGTCGGGCGATAGTACGCAACCGCGTCGGTCAGCCCGTCCGTCAGTTCGTCCACGTGCTCGATCAGGCGGGTGAAGGCGTCGCGGAGCAGCTCGCGGGCCGCGGATGCGGCGGCGCCGGAGTCAAGCATGCGCGCTGCGGTGGAACACCGCGTCAACAGCGTTGATTCCTAAGTCGTCGATCACCACCCCACCGTACATTTGAGGTATGTCATTCGACCTCGTCATTCGCGCCGGCATCATCGTCGACGGTCGCGGCGGCGATCCCTACGTAGGCGATGTGGCGGTGCGCCGGGGCGTCATCGAATCGATCGGCACCACCGAGCGGCCGTTGGCCGAGGACGGCGCCCTCGAAATCGACGCCACCGGTTTGCTCGTCACACCTGGCTTCGTCGACCTGCACACCCACTACGACGGGCAGGCAGTCTGGTCAGAGCGGCTGACACCATCCTCGGCGCACGGCGTGACCACAGCGGTGATGGGCAACTGCGGCGTCGGCTTCGCCCCGTGCCGGCCCGACGACCACGACGTTCTCGTAGACGTGATGGCCGGCGTCGAGGACATTCCCGGTGTGGTGATGGTTGACGGTCTGCCATGGCACTGGGAGACGTTTCCGGAGTTTCTCGACGCCGTCGCCGCCGGAAGACGGGATATTGATGTGGCGGCATTCCTGCCGCACTCCCCATTGCGGGTGTACGTGATGGGTCGGCGCGGCGTAGATCGTGAACCCGCCACGCCAGAAGATCTGGCGATGATGCGCAAGTTGGCCGCCGAGGCGGTCCAGGCCGGCGCGCTGGGCTTCGCATCGTCGCGGTTCACGCTGCACAAGACCGAAAGCGGCCGGCCGATCCCGAGCTTCAACGCCGACTACGTCGAGATCGAGGCAATCGCCCGGGGCGTGGACGACGCCGGTGGCGGCCTCATCCAGTTTGTGCCCGACCTGGCGGCGGGCGAGTACGAACCCGTGCTGCAAACGGTCTTCGATGTCGCCGCCGATGTCGGCCTGCCCGTGACGTTTACGCTCGCAATCGGCAATTCCGGTGATCCGATCTACTAGGACGCACTGAGAATGGTCGAGAAGGCGAATCAGAATTCGGGGGACGACGAGCCCGCCATCACCGCGCAGGTGTACCCGCGACCGATTGGACTCGTGCTGGGTCTCGAACTGTCCGGCAATCCTTTCGTCATGTACCCGGCATATCAGGAGATAGCCGGGCTGCCACTATCTGAGCGAGTAGAAGAAATGCGTAAACCCCAAGTACGGCAACGAATTCTGAATGACAAACCCGCGCCTGACGGGCATCCGCTGATGTTTGCCGCCCAAGCCTGGAACTACATGTTCCCACTCGTGGAGCCGCCTAACTACGAGCCATCGCCCTCGGATTCCATCGGCGCCCAAGCCCAAGCACGCGGGGTCAGCCCTCTGGAGGAAGCCTACGACCGACTCCTCGACGACGACGGCCACGCGATGCTGCTGGTCACGTTGGCGAACTTTCGCGACGGGAAACTGGACACGGTCGCCGATTTGATCCGTCGCGACGACGTCGTGCTGGGGCTGGGCGACGGCGGCGCGCACTACGGCATGATCTGCGACGCCTCGTTCCCGACGTACATGTTGACGCACTGGGTGCGCGACCGGCCTACCGGCCGGCTGTCGATCGCCGACGCGGTGCGCGAGCTGACATCTACCCCCGCTCGGGTGGCAGGACTGCAGGATCGTGGCCGCATCGCCGTGGGATACAAGGCCGATTTGAATGTCATCGACGCAGCAGCCTTGCGGTTGCATAAGCCAGTCGTCGTCAGCGACCTACCCGCAGGGGGGCGTCGACTCGACCAGAAGGCCGACGGCTACGTCGCCACCGTCGTCTCCGGAGAGGTGATAGCCGAGCACGGAGTTCCTACCGAAGCCCGACCCGGCAAGCTCATCAGGGGCCGTCAGCCAGCCCCGACGACATGAGCGTCGAAGTGGACCTCGATCAGCTGTCAGCTGCGCTGGCCGATCGCGCTTTCGCCTATCTGGTGACGGTCGGTGACGATTACCGGGCGCATACCGTCGCGGTCCATCCGGCACTCGTCGACGGCACGCTGGGCATCGGCTCCGTCG
>DAOUYK010000120.1 GCA_030666145.1 Mycolicibacterium sp.
CCCGAACCCAGCCGGTAGCGCCATACGGTGTCCGGGCGCCAGGCATCATCCACGGTGACGTAGTAGACGGTGTGGTTGTCAGCAGCCCAGGTGGCACCCGCGCCGATCCCAACAATCTCGTCGTCGTATCGTTCTCCACTCTTTAAATCCTTGAACCGCAACGTGTAACGTTCGTCGTTCTTGACATCTACCGAGTAGGCAAGGATGTGTCCGTCGACACTGACGGTAGCCGCGCCGAGAGAGAAGAAGTCGTGTCCTTCTGCTTCGGAATTCTCGTCCAGCAGCACCTGCTCGCCCGGGATCTCGG
This sequence comes from Mycolicibacterium sp., assembly GCA_030666145.1. Taxonomy (GTDB): domain Bacteria; phylum Actinomycetota; class Actinomycetes; order Mycobacteriales; family Mycobacteriaceae; genus Mycobacterium. Next base: position 308 of record DAOUYK010000120.1, read on the forward strand.
TATGCTCGTCGAACTGCGGCGGCGTCCAGTCGTCGGGATCAATTACAGGACAACGGCATTGCAATCCATACTGCTTGCCTTGGAAGCTGCGCCCGTAGTACCACCACTCGCCTCGACGGGTGGGCACCGAAAGATCGGTCTCCTTGGTCCGAGCCTTGATCTCATCGAAAATCTTCTGCCGCAACGGTTCCAGATTCGCGGTCATGCAATCGGTGTAGGCGTTCTCGGCCTCAAGATGATCAATGACCTCCTGACTTTCCTTGTCCCGCAACCATTCGTACGGGTCGATAAATACGTCTCCGTGATGCTCGCGGCGGTGTTCCACTCGCTTGGCGATCGGTGACTTCACGCGGATGCTCCGATCCAGTCGTCGAACTTCTGGCCTGAAATACGTTCGTAGGCTTCTATGTAGCGCGTCCTGGTCGTCTCCACAATATCCACGGGCAGTTGCGGCGGGGGTTTGTCACCAGCACGGTCCCAGCCCGACTCGGGGCTGGTCAGCCAGTTACGAACGAACTGCTTGTCGAAGCTTTTCTGAACCACGCCCTCGGCATAATCGCTGGCACGCCAATAGCGCGAAGAGTCAGGGGTGAACACTTCATCAGCCAGCTTGAGTTCACCGTTGGCGTCAACGCCGAACTCGAACTTGGTGTCGGCCAGGATGATGCCCTTGGTCAGGGCGTGCTGGGCACCCTGCCGGTAGGCCAGCAAGGTGCGGGCACGGAGTTGATCTGCGCGCGCCCCGCCGATCAACCCGACAGCGTCATCGAATGTGATGTTCTCGTCGTGCTGACCGAGTTCGGCCTTGCTCGCGGGGGTGAAAATGGGCTCGGCGAACTTGCTCGCCTCCACCATCCCGGGGGGCAGTGCGATCCCGCAGAGCGCGCCCGTCTTCTGGTAGTCGATCAGCCCCGAGCCGGTGAGGTACCCGCGGGCCACCGCTTCCACGGGAAGCATCTCCAGTTGGTCGACCACCAACCCCCGGCCCAGCACCTCGGCCGGGATGCGCTCGTCGTCGGGCGGGCCAGCCAAATGGTTCGGCATATCCAGGTGACCGAAGAAGAAGACGCTCATGGCGGTCAGGACTCGACCCTTGTCCGGTATCTCGGAGTCGAGGATATGGTCGTAGGCAGAGATCCGATCTGAGGCGACAAATAGCAGGTGCCCGTCATCGACTCGGTAGAGCTCACGAACCTTGCCGCTGGCCAGATGCTGGTAGTCGGACAAAGCTGGGCGCATCGGGCCAGCCTAACGTTGAGGTGCCAGAGGCCCTCGGTGTGTTGTGATCGTGCACATGAAATCACGGTGGGTCCCGTACGCCACAACGCCGGCTCGGCTGATGTCACAACTGTTCAGCGATGCAGTGGTGATCATCTGGGCGACAATCTGGGTTTTCGTCGGCCTGGCGGTGCACTCCGCGGTGGCGACGATCGGCGAGTTCGGCTACCAGGTGGAAAGTGGCGCACACGGGGTGGCGGGCAATCTGGAATCGGCAGGCGACAGCGTCGACGGCGTCCCGTTCATCGGCGATTCGTTGGCCACCCCACTCACCGCCGCGGGTAAGGCCGCCAGCGAGATCGCGGATGCCGGGCAGCGGCTGGGTGTCACGGCCGGGTGGCTGGCGTGGTTGCTCGCACTGGCCGTGGCCGCGCCGCCGATCCTGGCCCTGATGATGCCGTGGCTCTTCCTGCGGGTGCGGTTCTTCCGACGCAAATGGACCGCCGTGACGCTGGCGTCCACCGCCGCCGGCGAGCAACTTCTCGCGCTGCGCGCGCTAGCCAACCGACCACTGCCCAAGCTGGCGGCCATCAGTACCGACCCGGTGGGCGCCTGGCGCAACCAGGACCGGGTGGCGATCCGGGGTCTGGCAGCTCTCGAGTTGCGTGCAGCGGGCATCCGCGTCGCCGAAATACGCTGGGGTGGCTGAGCTTATCTCTGCTGAAATTGCATTCCGGCTCGGCGAGAATTACAGGATCGCACCGGATGTATATTCGGCTGCCGTGGGATAGCGACTGATGACGTCGTCGGCGGCCGCCACTATCCGGTCGACCTGGTCACCCGCCGCACCGGTGAAGACCTGCTTGTCGGCCAAAGCGTTGTCGAGCGCCACCCGATCCAACGGCAAGCGGGGGTCGGCGGCGAGCCGGTCCAACAGGTCGGGCGCCTCCCCTCGCTCGCGCATCGCCAGCGCGACCGCGACGGCATGTTCGGAGATGATCTCGTGGGCGGTCTCCCTACCTACTCCCGCCCGCACTGCGGCGATCAGGATGCGGGTGGTTGCCAGGAACGGCAAGTATCGGTCGAGCTCACGCTGAATCACCGCGGGGTAGGCGCCGAATTCGTCGAGCACCGTCAGGAAGGTTTCGGTCTGGCCGTCGAGCGCGAAGAACGCATCCGGAAGCGCGACGCGGCGCACCACCGAGCAGAACACATCTCCTTCGTTCCATTGCGCGCCGGCCAGTTCGGCGGCCATGGAAGCGTATCCACGCAGCAAGACCTGCAGGCCGTTGACACGCTCGCAGCTGCGGGAGTTCATCTTGTGCGGCATCGCCGATGACCCGACCTGACCGGGGGCGAACCCCTCGGTCGCCAATTCGTGGCCGGCCATCAATCGGATGGTGTGGGCCAGCGACGACGGCCCGGCGCCGAGCTGCACGAGCGCTGACAAGACGTCATGGTCCAGCGAACGGGGGTAGACCTGCCCAATGCTGGTGAGGATCTCAGTAAAGCCGAGGAACTGCGCGACACGCCGCTCCAGGTCGGCGAGCCGCTCGGTGTCTCCGTCGAACAAGTCGAGCATGTCTTGGGCGGTGCCCATCGGGCCCTTGATGCCACGCAGCGGGAAACGGTCGATGAGCTCACCGGCCCGCTGCAGGGCGACCAGCGTCTCCTGAGCCGCCGAGGCGAATCGCTTTCCGAGCGTGGTGGCCTGGGCGGCGACGTTGTGGCTGCGGCCGGCCATCACCAGATCGCGGTAAACCACAGAACGCTCGGCGAGTCGGGCCAGCACCGCGACGCCGCGAGCGTGCACGAGCTGCAAAGACTGTCGGATCTGCAGCTGTTCAACGTTCTCGGTGAGATCTCGGCTCGTCATCCCTTTGTGCACATGCTCGTGACCGGCCAGTGCGTTGAACTCCTCGATGCGCGCCTTTACGTCGTGGCGCAGCACCCGCTCCCGGGCTGCGATGGAGGCCAGGTCGACGTCCTCAAGCACCCGTTCGTAGTCACCGATGACTGCATCGGGGTCATCTGAGATGCCCACGCCAAGTTCTGCCTGCGCTCGCAGCACCGCCAGCCAGAGTCGGCGTTCGGTGATGATCTTGGCCTCTGGCGACCAGATCGCCACCATCTCGTCGCTGGCATAGCGATGGGCCAATACGTTGGGGATAGGCACGGGAATGCTCACGAACACACAGCCTATCGGCCCGATGAGGCAAGCTGACCGGTGTGTACTCGCCCCGCTTCTACGTCGGACTGGACCTCGCTTGGGGTCAACGCAAACCCAGCGGTGTGGCCGCCATCGACGACGCGGGGCAGCTGGTCTACGCCGCAACCGCCGGCGACGACAAGAACGTCCGGGCCGCGTTGGCGCCCTACGTCGAAGGTGAGTGCCTGGTGGCCATCGACGCGCCGTTGATCGTGATCAACCCGTCAGGTCAGCGTCCCGCCGAGCGGCAGCTCAACGCCGATTTCGGGCGGTTCCAGGCCGGTGCACACCCGTCCAACATAGGCAAGCCTGAGTTCGCCGACGTTCCGAGGGCTGCGCGTATCACGCGCGCACTTGACCTCGACATGAATCCACACTCGACGGCGCGGCGGCGGGCGATCGAGGTGTACCCACACTCCGCGGCGGTCGCTCTGTTTCGGCTCGGCCGCACGCTGAAGTACAAGGCCAAGCCGGGCCGTAGCGTCGCACAGTTGCGTGCGGAATTGCTGCGGCTGATGGAACACATCGAGGGGCTTGCGCAGGCGGATCCACCGTTGCGCACCGCAGACAGCGAGAACTGGGCACAGCTGCGCGACATGGCCGAGCGCGCGGAGCGCAAAAGCGATCTGCGCCGCGTGGAGGATCCAGTGGACGCGGTGATGTGCGCATATATCGCGCTGTACGCCGCGCGCCGGCCCGCCGACGTGATCGTCTACGGCGATGCCGAGACCGGCTACATCGTCACTCCGGCGTTGCCCGCCGACCTCGCCCCGGCGCCGCCGGAGCCGACGCCGGGCGCCATTCATGAGGCCATCGCCACCTACGCCGAGCGCCGGTCGTCGCTCACGCATTCGACCGGCCATTACCTGTCGGCGATCACGGGCCTGCTCGATGACGCCGGAATCAACTATGTCGGCATTACAGCACGCACCAAGACGGTTGCATCGTTCGCCGCTAAAGCCGATCACACGGTCGACGGTCGCCGTCTCTACACCGATCCGCTATCGGAGATCACCGACCAGATCGGTGTGCGGGTCATTACCTACTTGCGCGACGACGTCGCTACCGTGGCCAACCTGCTCGGCGAAGAGATGCGGCTGCTCGACGACCGCGACATGGGGGTCGAGACCGCCAGCGAAGGTCGGTGGGGCTACGCCAGCAGGCACCTGCTTGTGGCCGCCGAAGGTGAACAGCAGCCGGCCTCGGTTCAGGTCCGGACCATCCTGCAGCATGCGTGGGCCGAGTTCGAGCATGACGTCCGCTATAAGGGGTCGGTGCCCGAGGAGGATGCGCCAGATCTCGACCGGCGCTTCACCCTTGCCGCGGGTCTGCTCGAGTTGGCCGACCGTGAGTTCTCGGCTATCCGTGAACGCCTACGGTCGACCACGCCGTCGGAACGCGCTCCGCAGAACAGCGGCGATCCCCGGATTCCGACTCCGGTGCTCGCCACATATCTGGGCAATCGGTTCCCCGACGCCGGATGGTCACGCACCGAGCACTACGCCTGGATAGCCGGCCTGCTGTTCGAGCTCGGCATCGACTCTGTCGACGGCGTGGAAGCCGTCCTCAGCCGCGTGGATACGACCGCGGTCAACGAGGCGATGAATTACCGCTATCCGGCCGGCGCGGTACGCCGGCTTGACGACGTGCTACTCGCGGTGTTCGGCCGCCAGTATCTGCAACTGGCCGACAATGGTGACCGTATGGACTTGCTAGAGGCCAGATTCCAGCGACTCAACGAGAAGTTCGGCTAGTCCAGTACCCCAGAGACGGGTTAATCGAAAGGGGCGAGCACATCGATCACGTCGATCAACGTGGCCTTGGCCGTCGCGCGGGGACCATCGCCTTCCTCGACCAGTGCGGCCACCACCGCACCGTCCACCGCGCACACCAGTGCGGTGAGCAACTCCGTGCGCACCGACCTTCCGGAGCGATCGACCACCTCGACAACCGCATCGGTACGCTGCGCAAGGATGCGCCGCTGGATATCGCGCAGCCCAGGTTGCCGCGCACAGGCGATGTAGCGCTCGTACCTGGAGATCACTTGTTCGGTGACTTGTTCTGGGCTGTCGCCGACCAGCATGTCGACCAACACTTCAGCAGTCGACTCGGCACCGCGGCGGCGTCGCGACAGCACAGCCAACCGGCCCCGCAACTCTTCTGACTCCCGGGTGCCGACGTGTTCGACCGCGTTGGAGATCAGGTCCTCTAGGGAGGAAAAATAATACGTTGTCGATGCCAGCGGCATACCAGCCCGACGCGCGACGGCACGATGCCGCACCGCGTCGAAACCCCCTTCGCAGAGGAGGTCAGCGGCAGCACTGACCAGCGCATACCGTCGACGTTCCCCTTTGGGAGTGACTGCTGCGGTCACCCATACCATGGTGCCAGTCGGGGGGTTTCGACATCGCGCTTTCGCCTAATCAGCCCCCTTGCCCGGCCGCGTCCGGTGGCATGATGGCGCGCATGTCAGCCATCAACCGTCGCACCCTGCTGCACGTCGGTCTGTGCACCGGTATCACGGCGGCGGCCGGAGGGTACACATTGGCCACATTGGTCGCCCCTGTGGCCGCAGGCACACCGCCAGCACCGCAGGCACCACCGGCGCCCGCCCCTACGTTCGCCGCCGGCTCCTTCGCGTCTGCCGATCGCGGCGGCGCTGTAACTGACTGGACCATCGCCCGCCCGCCCGGCCAGACCACACCGCTGCGACCGGTGATCCTGCTGCACGGTAAGGGCTCCAACGCTCACGCGGTGATGTCGATGGGCGCCGAGCAATTTTTGGCGGACGCGGTGCGCGCCGGTGTGCCGCCGTTCGCGATCGCCGCCGTCGACGGGGGCGACGGCTATTGGCACCGCAGGACGTCCGGCCACGACTCGGGCTCCATGGTGCTCGATGAGTTCATCCCCTTGTTGGGCGAGCAGGGCCTGGACACTTCTCGGGTGGCCTTTCTGGGATGGTCGATGGGCGGATATGGCGCGATGTTGCTGGGGTCGCGTTTGGGCTCTGGGCGCACAGCCGCGATCTGCGCCGTCAGTCCCGCCCTGTGGACGTCGCCAGGCGCTGCCGCGCCAGGGGCGTTCGACGGCGCGCAGGCCTACGCGGCCAACAGTGTGTGGGGCCTGGCCTCATTGAACGGGATTCCGCTGCGCATCGACTGCGGTAACGACGATCCGTTCTACGCGGCGACCAAGCAGTTCATCGCACAACTATCCAATCCACCTGCCGGCGGTTTCTCCCCCGGCGGGCACAACGCGTCGTACTGGTCCTCCCAGTTGACCGACGAGCTAACCTGGCTGGCGCCACTGCTGACGAGCTAGTTGTTGACGATCCAGGGGCGAGGGACCAACCGCGTCGGGGAGCCGGACCGAACAACTAGAGGGAGATTCGCCCGTCGGCTGCGGCCAGGCCGATATCCCGACGAAAGTGGCTGCCAGGAAAGCGGATCGAGCTGATCCGGGCATAAGCAGCCTCGCGTGCCGCAGCCAGGTCGGGTCCGGTTCCCACGACAGACAGGACCCGCCCACCGGAGGAGACGATGGCGCCGTCGTCACGGCGGGCTGTCCCGGCATGCAGCACGATACGGTCCGGCGCGGAGCTCTGCGGGCCGGGCTCCGAGTCGTGTACCACGTCGCCCACCCGCGGGCGGCCCGGATAGTTCTCGGCGGCCACGACCACCGTGACGGCGAATCCGTCGCGCCATCGCAGCGGCGGTTGGCCTGCCAGCTCGCCGGTGGCGGCGTCCCGCATGAGCTGTCCCAGCGGGGATTCCAGTAGGGCGAGTACTGCTTGGGTCTCCGGATCTCCGAAGCGACAGTTGAATTCGACCACCGCAGGACCCTTCGACGTGATCGCCAACCCCGCATAGAGCAGGCCCGAGAATGGGCTGCCGCGCTTGACGAGCTCGGCGGCAACGGGTTTCACGGTCTCGTCGAGCATGCGGCCGATCATTTCGTCGGGCAGCCACGGTAGTGGGGCGTAGGCGCCCATACCGCCGGTGTTGGGTCCGCAGTCGCCGTCGCCGACGCGTTTGAAGTCCTGGGCGGCAAGCAGCGGAACCACCGTCTCACCGTCGACGACACAGAACAGCGATACCTCGGGCCCGTCGAGGAATGATTCGAGGAGCACCGGGTGGCCGGCCTCGAGCAGGCTGGCGGCATGGGCGCGAGCGGTGTCCCGGTCGGTGGACACCACTACGCCTTTCCCGGCCGCCAACCCGTCGTCCTTGACCACCCATGCCGGATCGCCCACGGGTGGACCGAACCGGTCGAGTGCGGAGTCCAAGTGGGCGGGGTTGTCGACGATCTCACTGCGGGCGGTACGCACTCCGGCGGCGGCCATCACGTCTTTGGCGAACGATTTCGTGCCCTCGATACGTGCGGCGTCTTTCGTCGGCCCAAAGCAGGCGATACCGGCCTCGCGCACGGCGTCGGCGACGCCGAGCACCAGCGGCACCTCGGGTCCGATGACCACGAGGTCGGCTCCGATGCGTCGGGCCAGAGCGGTGACAGACTGCCGCGAGGTTAGATCAACCTCGTACTGGTCGGCGATGCTCGCTGTGCCCGCGTTGCCCGGCGCCACGGCCAGCGCTGAGACCTCCGGGTCTCGTCGCAGCGCAAGTAAGAGCGCGTGTTCACGAGCTCCGGATCCGATTACCAGGACGTGCACAGCTGCCCACCTTAATGGCACTGGTGGTCACCGGCCCGGCCGCCTCGGCCATACACATTAGAGCGGAAGTGTATGGTCGATGAGAAGTGCTGGGAGTCACAGGGAAGGACATGAAATATGACTGCGACCGACGACGGCCTCCGGAGTTGCCCGTTCCTACCTCCGGGGTATGACTTCACCGACCCCGACGTCCTGGTCAAGGGCATTCCCGTCGCTGAGTTCGCCGAGCTTCGCAAGACCGCGTCGGTGTGGTGGAACGCCCAAGAGGAGTCGATCTTCAACGACGGCGGCTACTGGGTGATCAGCCGACATGAGGACATCAAGACGATATCCCGGGACGGCACGCTGTGGTCGGCCAACAAACAAGGCGTGGTCATGCGCCTACCCGATGGCTCCACCCCCGAGCAACTCGAGCTGACCAAGGCCTTGCTGATCAACCATGACCCACCCGAGCACACCCGCCTGCGCAAGATTATTTCGCGGCTCTTCACGCCGAGGGCGATAGCCGGCCTGGAGGAGAAGTTGGCCGTTGCCGCACACGACATCGTGCGCAAGGCCGCCGCCAAAGACGCCGGCAACTTCGTCGACGACATTGCGATGAACCTGCCCCTGCAGGCTATCGCCGACCTCATCGGTGTCCCGGAGAGTGACCGCGAGAAGCTGTTCGAATGGACTAACTCGATCATGAACACTGATGACCCGGACTTCGAATCGGATCACGCGACGGCCAATGCCGAGTTGATGGGATACGCGTACAACATGGCTGAAGAGCGGCGCCGCTGCCCGGCCGACGATATCGTCACCAAGCTCGTGCAAGCCGACATCAACGGAGAGGACGGCGAGGACAGCGAGTCGATAGGCGACGTCGAATTCGCGTTCTTCGTGATCCTGCTCGCCGTCGCCGGCAACGAGACCACCCGCAACGCCATGACCCACGGCATAAACTTATTTTTCGACAACCCGGAGCAGTGGGAGCTATTCAAGCGCGAACGGCCCGACTCCGCCGTCGACGAGATCATCCGCATGGCAACCCCCATACACTGCTTTCAGCGCACGGCGCTGCGTGACGTCGAGATGGGCGGCGTCACTATCGCCGAAGG
>DAOUYK010000033.1 GCA_030666145.1 Mycolicibacterium sp.
TCAGGTCGGCGTGGGTGATGTGCCATTTGCCGTCGTAGTGGGTGTCATAGCCCGCCGCGCGGAATTAGTTGCCCAGCGTTGGGACCTCGCCGCGGCGCAGCCAGCGCAGCCGAGAATCGTCGGCGGCCTTGCCGATGCCGTCGGTCTGTGTGACACCGTGCAGATCCGGGTCGTGGCCGGTGAAGATGGTCGGGCGGCTGGGCACGCAGGCCAGCGAGCCGGTGTAGTGGCGAGCAAAGCTGACGCCGTGCTCGTCAAACCATTTTCTGCCACTGAGGGTTTGGTCTCGCCAGGTGCTGATCGGCCCGGTTTCGTAGGGTGGAGCGGCGCGCTCCTCGTCGGTCATCACGATGACGATGTCCGGGTTCTCAGCGCTCATGTCGTCCTCTCCAGGTACTTCGCCAGTGAATTCAGCAGTTCATCCGAACGCTTGGCCATCAGCCGCGTGAACATTCGTATCGCGATCGGTCGCAGCGGATGGGGCCGCAGCCGTACAGTGCTGGTGAGGGTCACCGTAGTCAGACCATCCGTATCGGAATGCAGATGCCAGCGGTTCGACACTGAGAACCACCGTGGCACTCCAGCGATGTCGTAGGCGAGTTCTCGCGGCGCGTCGAATGCCACGATCGTCTCGACTAGCGTCTCGTGGCCGACCTGCACCCGGCGGGCCCTCCCGATCGGGTCGTCGCTGCTGTGCAGCAGGCAGGAATGATCCACCCCGTCGGCCCATGTGCTGAGCGCGCCGAAGTCAGCCAGCACACCCCAGATCGCTGCCGGTTCGGCCGCGATGGTCCGGGAGCGGTTGACATTGGCCACCACACCATTGAACGCTGTCCGGCGCTGCCCGCGAAATCAGGTCCGATCGATGCCAGTCAGGACGCTACGAGTGATCGTTTCGGCGATCGCGACCGGCGATTTAGGCGATGGGGGAGCGCTGGGCCCATTGCGCGACGACGGCACATAGACGTCGGTGGTGTCCGACCTCCCGCGCAGGGTCATTTGCCCGCGGGGCTCCCAGCATTGGAGCTCGGCGGACTCTGCTCGAGCGATCGCCGCGCCAGAGCACAACGCTCTGCCGGCGAACTCCTTTGCGCAATCGGCCAATCGCGCCGCTTCGTTCACCGGGTCACCGACCACGGTGTATTCGTAGCGGTTCTCGGCACCGATGTTTCCGGCGAAGACCGGACCCGCCGAGACGCCGATACCGAAGTCCACCGGAAGCTGGCGCAATTCCACGGCCAGTTTGCGTGCTGTGGACAGTGCCGCGCAGGAGGGATCGGCGATGCGCAACGGCGCGCCGAACGCCGCGAGCGCGGCATCACCCTGGAATTTGTTGATCAATCCGTGCTGCTCGTCGACGGCTGCGACCACAATTCGGAAGAACTTGTTGAGCAGCCGCGCGATTTCATGGGGTTCATAGACAGCGGCCAGCCGCGTCGAGCCGACCAGGTCGACGAATAAGACCGCCACGTCGAGTTCATCGCCGGCTGGTGACTCGGTCTGCTCCACAGCCCGGCGGGCAACTTCTTCGCCGACGTGCCTCCCGAACAGGTCGCGCAGCCGGTCCCGTTCCCGCAGGCCGGCCACCATTCGGTTGAAACCATTTTGCAGTCGGCCGATCTCAGTTGACTCGTAGACGTCAATGGTCAGATCGATCTGGCCCTTCTCGACGGCAGCCATGGCGTCTACGACCTGGTTGACCGGGTCAGAAATCGATATCGCGACCACGATCATCGCGCGGAGCCCGAGCACGAAGGACACCAGCGCCAAGATCAGCAGCGCGAGTTCGATCTGGGCGGATTCTTCCAGCAGCCAGCCGTTGGAACGCATGACCAGCAGTAGCGTGATCGCCAAGCCGGGCGGCGTCGTGCACACGGTCCACATCAACAGCAGCCGCCTACGCACCCCCGGTGAAACCGAGTGTTCGAAGTCGGTGGGTACCGCAGCCTGGAGGGGACGAAGTGTTCGGAGCGTGAGCAGGAACCCGGTGCATGCAGTGGCGACCGCGCCGAAAAGGATCGCCGAGGTGAACATGATCAGGACGTATGGCCCCTGGTCGTAGTTGACCGGCAACACGATTGCGGCGATCAATAGCCACGGCGTGAGCGTGATGGCGGACTGGTATTGCATGATCCTGGCCGCGTGGTGCAGCTGCGAGTCGGTGGGTGTCAGTCCGGCGCTTACCCAACGCAATGTGGGTCCGACATTCAGAACTGCGCCAAGAGCTACGGCGAGGGCGCCGACGAGGCTGACCACAACCAGCGTGATCACGTTGTTCCTCGTGACGGCGCTGTGTCCGATGAGCGCCACCACGATCGCGACCACTTCAGCGATAGTCAGCACGTAGGCCGACGTGAGACCGGTTGCGTAACGGATGAGCAGGCGGCGTGGCCTCACATGGCCGAAGGTATCAGGCGCGCCGGCTGTTGGTGGGCGGCGACGGTACCGTGCTGTGGATGGTCTCTTCGCTCCCGCCGGCCGACGCTCCGCTGGCCGGGATTCGTATCCTCGAGGTCGGCGTGATGCTGGCCGGCCCCTACGCCACCATGATGCTCGCCGATCTCGGTGCCGAGGTGATCAAGATCGAGCCGCCGGGTGGGGAGATCTCCCGCGAGCTCGGCGACGGCTATTTCGCCAGCCTGAACCGGAACAAACAGAGCATGTGTCTCGATCTCAAGTCTGCGCGCGGGCGGCGACGATTGGGCGAGCTTGCCGCGAATTCGCATGCGTTGCTGGTCAATATGAAGCCGTCGACAATCCGCAGCCTAGGCCTGACATACGAGGCCCTGCGGGGCTACAACGAGCGCATCGTATGCGTGGCGCTGACTGGTTTCGGGCTCGACGGTGGAGACGATCCCGCGTTTGACTACGTCATCCAGGCAGCGACCGGTGTCGCGGCCATGACCGGCGAGCCGCTGGGGCCGCCGACACTGCCCGGGTACTCCGCAGCCGACAACTCCACGGGTCTGGCGGCGGCGGTAGGCCTGCTCGCCCAAATTGTGTCCGGGCGCGGTGGCCAGGTTGATCTGTCCTTGCGAGACGTCATGCTTTCGCAGCTGAACTACCGAGCTGCGGCCTACCTCAATGACGGGACAGAGCCGCAACGGTACCCGTTGGGCGCGCACCCCTACTATGTCCCGGCGCAGCTGTTTAACACCGCCAATGGTTATCTCGCGCTCTTCATCACCCACGATACGTTCTGGGCTGCGTTCGCTGCGGAGGCAAATATCGAGGGGTTCTCGGTGATGGCCGAGCGCGCCTCGCGGCGCGACGAGGTGCTCGAGGCAGTCAGTTCCGCGCTGGCCACCGACACTGCCACCGGCTGGGAAAACAGACTGCGGCCGTTGGGGATTCCCGTCTCCGCCGTTCAGACCCTGCCTGAAGCCCTGGCTGCCGTACCAGAGGCCGTTGTCACTGCCGGTGAGTTCGAGCAGGTGCGCAACCCGATCCGGATCGCGGGGTACGAACCCGCCTACCGGTCCGCTCCGCGACTCGACGAGCATGCCAACGATATGGGCGGTGCATCTAGCCCGACTCACGGCGCCGAGTCGTCCTGATCCACAGGGACTGAGCGCAGCTGCCAGCACGCGTTCGGAAAGAAGTAAGGAGACACAGTTAATGCCAGACGGCATGAGCTTCGAACTGACCGAGGATCAGGAGCTGATCCGCAACTCTGTCGCAGAACTGGCGCGCAGGTTCGATGACCAGTACTGGATGGACAAGGACCTTGCGCACGCATTCCCGCGTGAGTTCTACGACGCGATCGCCAAGGGCGGCTGGCTGGGAATGACGATCCCGGAGGAGTACGGCGGACACGGCCTCGGTATCACCGAAGCGACGCTGCTGCTGGAGGAGATTTCGCGCTCGGGCGCGGCGATGAACGGCGCCAGCGCAATCCACCTGTCGATCTTCGGCATGCATCCGGTCATCAAACACGGCTCCGACGACCTGAAGGCAGCCACACTGCCCCGCATCGTCGATGGAGACCTGCACGTTTGCTTCGGTGTCACCGAACCCGACGCAGGCCTGGACACCTCACGCATCACCACCTTCGCCAAGCGCGAGGGTGAGCAGTACCGGATCAACGGCCGCAAGGTTTGGATTTCCAAGGCGATTGAGTCCGAGAAGATTCTGCTGCTCACCCGCACCACGCCCCACGATGAGGTGACCAAGAAGACTGACGGTATGACGTTGTTCCTGACCGACTTGAACCCCGACAGTGTTGACATCCGGCAGATCAAGAAGATGGGGCGCAACGCTGTGAGCTCAAACGAGCTATTCATCGACGATCTGATCGTGCCGATCGAGCATCGGGTCGGCGAGGAAGGGAAGGGTTTCACCTACATCCTCGACGGACTCAACCCTGAAAGAATGTTGATCGCCGCAGAGGCGCTGGGCATCGGGCGCGTCGCACTCGACAAAGCTGTGAAGTACGGAAACGAGCGTATCGTCTTCGACCGCCCGATCGGCATGAACCAGGGGCTGCAGTTCCCGCTGGCGGACTCGCTCGCTCGACTCGACGCCGCCGAACTCGTGCTGCGGAAGGCAACCTGGCTCTACGACAACGCTAAACCCTGTGGGCGGGAGGCGAACACGGCAAAGTACCTTTGCGCCGAAGCGGGCTTCGAGGCCGCCGACCGCGCTCTGCAACTACACGGCGGGATGGGGTACTCCGAGGAATACCACGTGTCGCGGTATTTCCGAGAGTCGCGGCTGATGAAGATCGCCCCGGTCAGCCAGGAGATGATCCTCAACTTCCTTGGCGAGCATGTGCTCGGCCTGCCCCGTAGCTACTGATGGTCGACGGCATACTCAGGGCAGGCCTAAGCGGCGTTCCCGGATCGGAGCAAAGGTAATGCGAGAAGTAGTCATCGTCGGGGCTGTGCGCACTCCCGTCGGCAAACGCAACGGTGCCCTGTCCGACCAGCACGCAGCCGACCTGTCGGCGCTGGTGCTCAACGAACTCGTCGAACGCACCGGTGTCGCGCCCGAAATCATCGATGACGTGGTGTGGGGTTGCGTGTCTCAGGTGGGCGACCAGTCGAGCAACATCGGCCGGTACGCGGTGTTGGCGGCGGGCTGGCCCGAACACGTTCCGGGCACCACGGTGAACCGGGCCTGCGGTTCAAGCCAGCAGGCGGTCGATTTCGCCGTCCAGGCAGTGATGTCGGGGCAGCAGGACGTCGTGGTGGCCGGGGGAGTGGAAGTGATGAGTCGTGTACCGCTGGGCGCTGCGCGCGCTACCGGGATGCCATACGGCCCCAAGGTCCTTGCCCGCTATGACGATTTCTCGTTCAACCAAGGCATCTCGGCGGAGTTGATCGCGCAGCAGTGGAACCTTTCGCGCACTCGGCTCGACCAGTACTCGGCGAGGTCCCACGAGCTGGCGGCAGCCGCCCAGGATTCCGGTGCGTTCAAGGAGCAGATCGTGCCAGTGTTCACCGAGGGTGCTGTCGTTACCGACGACGAGGGGGTTCGGCGCGCAACGACGCCCGACAAGCTTTCCGGGCTGAAGCCGGCGTTCACCGAGGACGGCGTGATCCACGCCGGAAACTCCTCCCAGATCTCCGACGGCGCGGCGGCTCTGCTCGTCATGACCGCCGAGAATGCGGTGACGCTCGGCGTGACGCCGCTCGTGCGCTACTGCGCCGGTGCGATCACCGGTGCCGACCCCAAACTGATGTTGACTGGACCGATTCCGGCTACCGGGAAGGTTCTACACAAGGCTGGCCTCCGCTTGGCCGACATAGGTGTCTTCGAGGTCAACGAAGCGTTCGCGCCGGTCCCGCTAGCGTGGCTGGCCGACACCGGCGCCGATGAGAGCAAGCTCAACCCGCTTGGCGGTGCGATCGCGCTGGGTCACCCACTCGGTGCCTCGGGTGCGGTGCTCATGACTCGGATGATCCACCACATGCGCGACAACGGAATTCGTTACGGCCTGCAGACAATGTGCGAGGGCGGCGGCACGGCCAACGCGACTCTGGTCGAGCTGATCGGATAACAAGGGGTTGGCATTCAGAGCTGGTCAGCGGTCAGTGATCGAGATGGCCTGGCGTGGGCACTGCCGCACGGATTCGTTGACGCGTTACAAGCGTTGCAGCGCGAAAGTCCAGAACTGGGTGCCGGGGGGACCGTTGAAGCAGCCCACGTCATAGTCCGAATTGATGGTTCCGAACAGCGAGACTGCATCCCAGGAGTAAGTATCGCGGGTCGGCAAATTGTAGCCGATGCAGCGCAGACCGTCGGGGAGATCCACGGTGAACGAGTAGCGGCCGTCGACCAGGAAAGCCTTACTCACGTAGCCAGCATAGAAGTTGAGTCGCGGTATTCCAGAGACGTAGACGCAGTCGGGATCTTTCGGGACACACGTCGAGACGAACCACGCCCATGATGCCTGGGTGTATCGGTTGGTGAGAACATCGTAGTTTCCCAACCGCATGGCGGCCGGGGCAGACGGTGCGAGCATCGTTGCACTGACCATGAATGCGGCCACCGCAGTCGCGACCTTCGAGAGCTTCAGCGTTCTTCTCAACGATCCCCCTACGATCCCCCTGATTTTTTCGGTGCTGCTCATCAAACCACTTGGGCCGTCCATCTCGGTCCGAATCGACCGACTCTGCCGCGGGGCTTGGTGCGCGCGGGGCATCGTGGCTGTTCAGTCGTCTACGGCGGCTTCCCCCGGTCGGGGATCGGCCGCGTTGACGAACTCGACCGAAGGGGCAGCGCCGGGTAGGGATGGCGAGTTTTTCGGTCGAACCGATGGGGCTAGGAGGTGCTGGAAACAGAGCTAAACCGCGTCCGGGCATCGCTGCCGGTCCAATTAACGGTGACCCGAATGCCAAAGTAACGGGACCCGAATGGCAAAGGACCCCACCGGGGGCCGCTGATGTGGCAAAGTGCGTCACGTTGTTCCAAATAGCTGCGAGGCGGTGCCGTCAACAGGGGTGGCGGTGCCGGAAAAGGGCTAACGAATAATATTGGCATCCCGACTGCCGTACCGGTCGTCGTGATCTTGAAGGGGACCCAGAGGCAATGGCGGTTAAGGGGCCGGAGCGCTGGTCGACCGGCATCACGCTGCCGAACGGGTTGACCGGCGCGATGTGGGCCGTCGGTGGGTTCTTTTCGATGTCGCTGGATGCGGTGAAGTACCTGTTCTCCAGGCCGTTTCAGCTGCGGGAGTTCTTGGAGCAGTCGTGGTTCGTGGCGAAGGTTTCGCTGGCACCGACGGTGTTGGTGGCGATCCCGTTCACGGTGTTGGTGTCGTTCACGCTGAACGTTCTGTTGCGGGAGTTGGGCGCGGCAGATCTCTCGGGTGCCGGTGCGGCCTTCGGTGCCGTCACCCAGGTCGGCCCTATGGTGACTGTGCTGATCGTGGCCGGGGCGGGAGCCACGGCGATGTGTGCTGACCTGGGGTCGCGCACCATTCGTGAGGAGATCGACGCGATGGAGGTGCTGGGCATTAACCCCGTCGAGCGCCTGGTCACCCCGCGGATGCTCGCTGCGGGGCTGGTGGCACTCCTGCTGAACAGCCTGGTGGTGATTATCGGCATCCTTGGGGGTTACTTCTTCTCGGTTTTTGTTCAGGACGTCAACCCGGGCGCTTTCGCGGCCGGAATCACGCTGTTGACTGGGCTGCCGGAGGTTCTCATCTCGTGTGTGAAGGCAACGTTGTTCGGTGTGATCGCCGGGTTGGTGGCCTGCTATCGCGGGTTGACAATCGTCGGCGGTGGGGCCAAAGCAGTGGGTAACGCCGTGAACGAGACCGTGGTGTACGCCTTCATCGCGCTGTTTGTGATCAACGTGGTCGTGACCGCCATCGGTATCCAGATGACGACGGGCTAGGGCCGGACATCATGGGATCCCAATCGGTGGTCCGATCGCTGTACCCGCGCTTCACGGCGGCGGCTGGCCGCCCGGTCGCCTGGCTCTCGGGCATTGGCGATCACGCGCTGTTCTACGGGCGGGCGATTGCCGGCACGCCGCATGCGGCGGTGCATTTCCGCAAGGAGATCATCCGGCTGATCGCCGAGATCTCCATGGGAGCGGGCACGTTGGCGATGATCGGCGGCACACTGGTCATCGTCGGGTTCTTGACCCTGGCGGCCGGCGGCACGCTGGCCATCCAGGGCTTCAATTCGCTGGGCAACATCGGCATCGAGGCGCTGACGGGCTTCCTCGCGGCGTTCATCAACGTGCGGATCGCCGCGCCGGTGGTGGCCGGAATCGGCTTGGCGGCGACGTTCGGCGCGGGGGTGACCGCACAGCTGGGCGCGATGCGGATCAACGAGGAGGTCGACGCGCTGGAGTCGATGGGGATCCCGCCGGTCGAGTACCTGGTGTCGACGCGGATCGTAGCGGGGATGATCGCGATTACGCCGTTGTACGCGGTCGCGGTGATCCTGTCGTTTTTGGCCTCCCAGTTCACCACGGTGGTGCTGTTCGGGCAATCCGGCGGCCTGTACGATCACTACTTCAATACGTTCCTCAGTCCGATCGACCTGCTGTGGTCGTTCTTTCAGGCTGTCCTCATGGCAATAGCCATTCTGTTGCTCCACACCTACTTTGGTTTTTTCGCCAGTGGCGGACCCTCGGGTGTGGGCGCGGCGGTGGGTGACGCTGTCCGTACTTCTCTGGTGGTCGTTGTCTTGGTGACGCTGCTGGTGTCCCTGGCGATTTATGGCCACGACGGCAACTTCAATCTGTCGGGTTAGGGGGAGTCGAGTTGAGTGGAAACGCAAGGTCAAATATCGCTCGGCCGTTGGCCGGGCTAGGTACGGTTGTCGCGCTGCTCGCCATCGTGGCACTATCCCTCGGGTTGTTCGCTGGCAAATTCACTGAAACCGTTCCCGTCACAGTGATCTCTAAGCGCGCCGGCCTGGTGATGGATCCAGACGCCAAGGTCAAGATGCGCGGAGTGCAAGTCGGCAGCGTTGAGTCGATCAAATACCGTCCCGACGGCATGGCGGCCCTGACGTTGGGCATGGACCCGTCGCAACTCCACCTGATCCCATCGAACGTCGGTGTCGACATCGAATCGTCGACCATCTTCGGCTCCAAGTTCGTGCGATTTGTGGCGCCGGCTGATCCCTCGGCGCAGGCGCTGCGTAAGGATCAGGTGCTGCAGGGTGACCACGTGCAGGTTGAGATCAACACCGTCTTCCAACAACTCACCGAGTTACTGGACAAGATCGACCCCGTCAAGCTCAATCAGACGCTCGGCGCAATCGCTCAGGCGTTCAACGGTCGTGGCCAGAAGGTGGGCCAGACGCTTACCGATTTCAACGCGCTGCTGGCCACGCTGGAACCGAGCCTGCCGAATCTGGCTAGCGATATCGAGACCGCTGTTCCGGTGCTCGACGTCTACGGCGACGCGGCGCCGGACCTCATGTCGGCAATCGACAATATGGCGCAGTTCAGCAACACCATCGTCGAGGAACAGAACAGCTTTGACCAATTCCTGGTCAGCGTCATCGGTCTAGCCGATATTGGGGAGGAGGTCGTCGGCGGCAACCGCCAAGGGCTGACGGATGTGGTGAACTTTTTGGTGCCCACGACCGATCTGCTGTACGAATACCGCAAGTCGATATGGTGCGGGATCGGCGGCCTGGGTCGGCAACCGAAGGCTCCACCGCAGTTCGCCGGACTTATGCTCTCGACCGGCCTGACTCTTGGCGTCGAGCGGTACCGTTATCCGGGCGATTTGCCCAAGGTCGCGGCCTCAAGTGGCGGGCGCGATTACTGCACGGAACTGGGCTTGCCCATTCAGCCCGCCAGCTTCAGGCCTCCGATGCTCGTCGCCGACGTCGGCACCAACTCGGCGAAGTACGGCAATGCCGGAACGCTGCTGAATTCCGACGGGCTCAAGAACTGGTTGTTCGGGCCGCTGGATGGACCGCCTCGTAACACAGCAATGATCGGAATGCCGGGATGACGGGAATCGCCAGCACGCTGATCAAGTTCCTGTCGTTCGTTGTTGTCATGTCGATTCTGACCGTATTTCTGCTCCTTGTCTTCAGCGATGCCAGAACCGGTGCGACGAACCAGTATTCGGCGGTCTTCAAGGACGCGTCGCGGCTGGAGTCGGGGGATTCCGTGCGGATCGCCGGTATTCGCGTCGGCACGGTGAAGAAAGTGTCTTTGCAGGAAGACAAGAACGTCGTGGTCAGCTTTGACATCGACCGCACCACCTTGCTGACAACCGGCACCAAAGCCGCTGTCCGCTACCTCAATCTCACCGGCGACAAGTACATGGAACTCATCGATACTCCAGAATCGACGAGAATTCTCCCTGTCGGCGCCCAGATACCTGTCGACCGCACGGCGCCGGCGCTCGACCTCGACCTGTTACTCGGTGGCCTCAAACCCGTCATCCGTGGTTTGAATCCTCAGGACGTCAATTCGCTCACCTCGTCGCTGGTGTACATACTGCAGGGCCAAGGTGGGACGCTCGATTCGATGTTGTCGAAGACATCGTCGTTCGCCAATTCCCTGGCCGACAACAACCAGGTCATCGAGCAATTGATCGACAATCTACGAACGGTGCTGGACACCCTGTCCACCGACAGTGAGGAGTTTTCCAACACAATCGATCGCCTTGAGCAGCTGGTTTCGGGATTGTCCGAGGACCGCGACCCGATCGGCACGGCGATCGAGTCACTCGACAATGGCACGGCGTCGCTGGCAGATCTGCTGGGCCGGGGGCGAGCGCCATTGGCCGGCACCGTCGACGAGCTGAACCGGCTTGCCCCGCTTCTTGTTGACGACATCGACCGAACGGAGGCCACCCTCGAGCGGCTTCCCGAGATATACCGCAAACTCGCCCGCGTCGGCTCCTACGGCGCCTTCTTCCCCTACTACCTCTGCGGGATGACCTTCCGAGCCAGCGACCTCGAGGGACGCACCGTCGTCTTCCCCTGGATCAAACAAGAGACCGGAAGGTGCGTGGACGAGTAGATGCTGAAGTATGGCAAATCGGAACTCGCCCGGACCGGGTTCATCGGCGTCGTGATCATCATCTTGCTTATCGCTGTGGGGCTGCAGCCGGAACGGTTGATATCCTGGGCAACCGCGGCGCGCTATCAGGCGCTCTTCGTCGAGGCCGGTGGCCTCAACGTCGGCAACGATGTCACGGTGTCGGGAATCAAGGTCGGTTCGGTTTCCTCGATTGCGCTCGACAACGGTGACGCGCTAGTCGGATTCACCATCGACAGCAAGTACGCGCTCGGCTCCCAAACCACCGCGCACGTCCGTACTGGAACTCTGCTCGGCGAACGCGTCTTGGTACTGGAGTCCGACGGCAGTGGCGCGCTCGACCGCCATAAGCCTATTCCGACGACGCGCACGACCTCCCCGTTCACGTTGACCGACGCGGTCGGCGAACTCGCCACCAATACCGGCAGTCTTGACATGGGTGAACTCAACCAATCGCTGGACACGCTGGCAGCGACTCTTGACCAGGTCGCTCCACAGCTGGGGCCGACGTTCGACGGCTTGTCTCGACTCTCGCAGGCGTTGAACAATCGAGACGAAGGGCTGGCTGAGTTGCTCAGGACCGCAGGCGATGTCACGGGGGTCTTCTCCGAGCGCAGCCGACAGGTCAACGCGCTGATCCTCAACGCCAACGATCTGCTCGCGGTGCTGAACGACCGACGGTATGCGATCACCAGCTTGCTCGCCAACACCTCGGCTGTCTCACGGGAACTGACCGGCGTGGTTGCCGACAATGAGCAGGAGTTGGCCCCGACGCTGGAGAAGATCAACACACTGGCCGCGATGCTCGAGAGGCAAGAAGACACCATCGCCAAGATGCTGCCCGGAGCCGCGAAATATTATCTGACACAGGGTGAGATCGTGTCGAACGGCGCCTACTACAACGCGTTCGTGCCCAACCTCATCCCCGCGCAGCTTCTTCAGCCGTGGCTGGACTACGCGTTCGGATTCCGGCGCGGCTACAACGCCGGGCAGCCACCGGACAACGCCGGTCCGCGGGCAGAGATCCCCTTCCCCGTCAACAGCCTTCCTCAGCCAGGAGATCTGCCAAATGATGGCAACCCGTAAGCGCCTGGTGACCAGCACGGTGATCGTGCTGGCTCTTCTGCTGATTGCCGGCTCAGCCTTCTTGGTTCGCCAGGTCTTTTTCAGTCCGATCACGGTGACCGTCTACTTCCCGGCGGCCACGGCGATCTATCCCGGTGACGGAGTGCGGGTAGCAGGCGTCCAAGTCGGCACCATCGACAAGATCGAGCCCGTAGGCACCCACGCGAAGATGACCCTGAAGGTTGATCGCGACGTGCCCGTTCCGGCCGACGCCAAAGCCGTGATCGTCGCGCCGAACCTGATTTCGGCCCGGTATGTACAGCTGACGCCGGCCTACCGCAGCGGTGGCGGACCGACCATGCGAGACGGGGCGGTGATCCCGAGCGATCGAACCGCCGTTCCGGTCGAGTGGGACGAGGTCAAGGCCCAGTTGGCGCGGTTGGCAACGGAACTGGGGCCAAGACAGGGGTCGGCAGGTACGTCGGTGTCTCGGTTCTTTGACAGCGCCGCCAATGCCATGGAAGACAATGGGGTGAAGCTGCGGCAGACACTGGCTCAGCTGTCCGGAGCAGCCAGGATCTTGGCCGAAGGCAGCGGCAACCTCGTTGACATCGTCACGAACCTGCAAATCTTCGTCACCGCACTTCGCGACAGCAAGCAGCAGATCGTCATGTTCGAGAATCGACTGGCCAGTCTGTCCAGCGTGGTGAATGACAGCAAGTCCGATCTGGACGCGGCGTTGTCTGAGCTGTCGGTCGCGACCAGCGAGGTTCAGCGCTTCATTGCCGGTACCAGGAACCAAGCCTCCGAAACGGTCCAGCGGCTGGGCAACGTCACCCAGGTCCTAGTAGACCATCGGATGGCGTTAGAGAACGTGCTGCACATCATGCCCAACGCGATCGCCAACTACCAGAACATCTATTACCCGAACGGTGGGGCAATAACGGGCGCATTCTCGTTCGTAAACTTCTCGGACCCGGTGTCTTTCATTTGCGGCATGATCGGCGGTGTCGCGAACGCCACTGCACCGGAGACCGCCAAACTCTGCCAGCAATACCTGGGCCCGGCGCTGCGCCTTCTCAACTTTGGCGATCTTCCGTTTCCGGTGAACGCCTATCTGAGGCCGGCGATCAGTCCGAGGCACCTGATCTACACCGATCCAAAGCTCGCTCCTGGGGGCGCGGGACCAGGTGACCCCCCCGAGCCGCCGCCGACGGTGTCGGCCTACACCGGTATGGGCGATGTACCGCCGCCGCCTGGATGGGGCGCGCCGCCTGGTCCGCCGGGGCTCTACACTTCTCCCACCACTAGCCCTCATGGGCCCCGCATTCCGTCGCCGGCCTTGTTCCCCGGTGCGCCGATCCCTGGGCCGCCCAACATCCTGACGAATACTCCGGCGGGGCCACCCACGGTCGACAGCATGCTCCTTCCGTCGACTGCGGTGCCTAACGCACCTTTGCTACCAGCCGAAGGGATGCCGCCATCATGATTGGGCGCAAGAGTGTGCAGCGTTTGGCGGTCGTCGGCTCATGTATTGCGGTGGCTTTGACCGGCTGCGCGTTCCAGGGAGTGAACTCACTACCCCTGCCCGGCGCGGTGGGCAAGGGACCGCGCGCAGTCCACTACCACGTCGAGGTCGCCAACGTGGCAACCCTGGAGTCGAATTCGCCGGTGATGATGAACGATGTCATCGTCGGCAGTGTTGGCAAGATGACGGTCCGTGACTGGCACGCCGACGTCGACATCTCGGTCAAGCCCGACATCGTGGTGCCTGCCAATGTGGTGGCCACGGTCGGGCAGACCAGCCTGCTGGGTTCGATGCATCTGGCGCTCAACCCGCCCCTGGGCGAAGAGCCCAAGGGGCGCCTGGAACCCGGCGCCACCATCCCGCTGACCGCGAGCTCGACATATCCGTCGACCGAGCGGACGCTGTCTGCGCTCTCGACCGTCGTCAATGGCGGCGGGTTGGGGCAGTTCGGTGACATCGTGCACAACATGAATCTCGCGCTGTCGGGCCGACAACCCGAGATCCGTGAACTCCTCACCCGACTCGACACCTTTGTCGGAGTTCTTGATGACCAGCGGGACAACATCATCGACCTGGTCAAGAAGCTGGACCGGGTCGCCGGCACGTTCGCCGGACAACGGGATGTGATCGACCGAGCGCTGAAAGACATTCCGCCGGCATTGGACGTGTTGATCAGGGAGCGGCCGAACTTGACTACCGCGCTCGAGAAGCTCGGGCAGTTCAGCGACACCGCCACTGGTCTCGTCAACGACGCCGGTGACGACTTGGTGAAGAACTTGGAGAACATGGGGCCAGCCCTTAAGGCCCTCGCCGACATCGGCCCGGACCTCAACGGCGCGTTGCTGTGGTTGACCGCGTTTCCGTATGGCCCGACGTTCGCCGACCACATCACCCGAGGTGACTACATCAACTTGTACGTCAACTTGGATTTCACCTACCCGCGGCTGAAGAGAACGTTCCTTCTCGGAACCCGTTGGGGCGACGAGAACGCCAAACTGATCCCGGCGCCGGGGGATCCCTATTACCTGAACTATTCCTACGATCCGTTGAAGATCGGTGTTGCGCCGCCGCCGACAGAGGCGTTGCCGGATACCGCGATCTGGACCTCCGCACCGCTGCTGCCGGTGGCCCCACCGCCCCCGGCGGCACCTTGGCTACCTCCGGTGGAGGCGATCACAGCGTCGCAGATCTTCGCCGGGCCATACGCGGAGGCTGGACCGCCGGAACCACCGGGACCGCCGGAACCACCGGATCCGGCGCCGACACCTGGAGGTGGTGGCTGATGATCACCCGTTTCATTCGAACCCAGTTGATCGTCTTCGTCATCGTGGGGATGGTCGGTGTCGCGGTGATGTTCTTCGGGTATATGCGGGTGCCCATGCTGCTCGGCATCGGTCGCCTGATTGTGACAGTGGAATTGCCGGCATCCGGTGGTCTCTACCACTTCAGCAACGTGACCTATCGCGGTGTGCAGATGGGCAGGGTGACGGCGGTGACGCTCACCGAGACAGGTGCCGAAGCAACGCTGTCACTCGACAGGTCGCCCAAGATTCCCGCCGATCTGCAGGCTCAGGTGCGTAGCGTCTCGGCAGTCGGGGAGCAGTATGTGGATCTGCTTCCGCGCACCGATTCGGGACCGTACTTGGAGGACGGAGCGCGAATCCCCGTGGCCGACACGTCCATTCCGCAGCCGGTCGGTCCGATGTTGGACCAGCTGAGCGCCTTGGTGAAGAGCTTGCCGAAGGACAGAATTCCCGACCTGCTCGACGAAACCTTTCTGGCGCTTGACGGTGCCGGACCTGATTTCGGGTCGCTTCTTGACTCGATGGCCACATTGAGCGAAGACGCCGGCGGTGTGTCCGACCAAATGCGCATGCTTGTCGATGACGCCGGACCTCTGCTGGAGTCACAGGCTGAGACCACCGACGCGATCCGCACGTGGGCGCGCAGTTTGTCCGGAATCACGGGCCAGGTAGTGCAGAATGACCCACAAATTCGGACGCTCCTGCAGAACGGCCCCGGATTCGCCCAAGAGGTCAGCCAGCTACTGGATCAAGTAAAGCCGACGCTTCCGATACTCCTGGCAAATCTCACCACAGTGAGCCAGCTATTCGTGACCTACAACCCCGCGTTAGAGCAACTATTGGTGTTGTTTCCGTCAGTAATTGCGGTCAATCAGTCCGTCTCGCCGCCGGCTAATCCCACAGGAATACCTTCCGGCGATTTCGCCCTGACCATTGCCGATCCGCCGGCGTGCACGGTCGGCTTCCTGCCCCCGTCACAATGGCGGTCACCAGAGGACGAGACCTCGATCGACACGCCCGACGGGTTGTATTGCAAGCTACCGCAGGACTCGCCGATGAATGTCCGGGGTGCTCGCAACTACCCGTGCATGGCGCATCCCGGAAAGCGGGCTCCGACAGTCGAACTCTGCAACGACCCCAGGGGATATCAACCGT
This sequence comes from Mycolicibacterium sp., assembly GCA_030666145.1. Taxonomy (GTDB): domain Bacteria; phylum Actinomycetota; class Actinomycetes; order Mycobacteriales; family Mycobacteriaceae; genus Mycobacterium. The sequence goes on from DAOUYK010000033.1 coordinate 16,024, forward strand.
TGGCGATGCGCCAGCACATCACCGGCCCGTACCCGTTCGATCCGAATCTGGCCAAACAGGGGATACCGGTCGACGATCGGGTGGATTTCCAGGAACGGATCTTCGCGCCGCTGGAAGGCACGCCGATGCCCCCAGGCGCGGTTCGGGCTGGAACGCCTCCCATTCCGCCGCCGCCCTCCTGGGGCTCGCGGCCGCCTGCTCCGGTCCGGGCCCCCTACATTCCGCCGCCTCCACCTGGCAACTCCATCAACGGGACACCCATACCACCCGTCCCTGTGCCACCACCGCCACCACCGCCACCGGATGCCGTTCCCGCTCAGCCGAGTGCCTTCCACGGCAACGGTGCTGGCGGTGGGCCGTCTGTTGCGTCTGCGCCGTACAACCCGCAGACCGGCCAGTTCCTGACTCCCGACGGGCAGCTGCAAGAGATGACGAATCTGGCGGCCGACGGAACGCCGAAGTCGTGGAAGGATCTGCTCCCGATCTGAGCGCTAGCTGATCTTCACCATCGACACCGGGAGCTCGATGACTACGGGCTTGTTGTCGCCGCAGGCTCCGCTGGGGCCCTTCGTGACATTGCGGCCGGCCCAAAAATTACTGCCGTCGTAAGTCCTTTGTTCGTTGGCGGGGTCGAATCCCCACAGGATGAACTTCTGGAGGCCAGAGTAGGATAAGCCACTGCCGTCCGAGCAAGGTATCCAATTGGGGATCACGTGCTCGACCCACCAGAAGTCGTCGAGCCTGATGGTACCGGTCCATCCGCGGTCGCTCTTCACCTCACCGCTGCATTCGATCGGACTCACGCAACTTGTCGTGATCACCCAGGTCTCGATCACCGTCTCCTGTTTGATCTTGACGCCATTGGTCCTGGCCCATTGGCCGTCTGACTTCACCATAAAAGTCCCGTTGAGGGCCATTCCGAAATCCGTCGCCTGAGCCGCCGGCGCTACGCCAACACTGGCTGTCACAGCGATCGCCGTTGCTGCCAGGGAGCCGGTCACATGGTGAGCACGCATGATGTCACCCTAATGTCGCCAGTAGGGAATGCTCTCCGAACGAAAGAATTTCGTTCCCGAGCATGTGAAAATAGCCAGGTGCGATCCCTTTTCGCAGCGCTGGCTGCCTTGGCGGCTCCCGCGTTGCTCCTGACCGCGCCGCAGGCGCCCGCCCAACCGCCACCTCCGCCGGTCGGTGTCGAATGCAACTATCCCAACTGCACACCGGGCATCGCGCCCAACATCGTGCTGGGCTCCTACTGCAACCACAACACGTATTACGTATTCGGCGTCACGTCTTGGGGACGGCTGGTGTTCTGCGGGTCTGCCCGCAGATACGAACCACGCTGGTTCCGCTCACCTGTGATGCATGGGGTCAAGAACATCGGCGACAACTGCGCGGCCTTGGATGGCGACGTCGCTCAAGCGCCGGATGGTCTGTTCCTCACATGCATCACGAAGCACAATCACACCTTCTGGGAGCGCGGCGACATCTCAGTCGGTGGGGTCCTACCAGTTGCGGAGTGAACAGAGCGCCCCTCTTGTACCCGAGTCGGTCGCGACCACCACGTCGTCGACCCGCAGTTCGCACACGAAGCCAGGGTCCTCGAGGTCCGGGGTCAAGGCGGTGGGAAGACCGGCGACGACCATCGCCCACTGGTCGGGGTTGGCCAACATAGTTTCGAACACCCACGGCTTGTCAGGCCCAAGGTCGGTCGTCACGTTGGGGCTGTAGAGGTAGGGATTGTGACTGTAATCCGCCCAGTTGGGCGGCTGAGTGTCGCGGTAGTAGATCTCGGCGCCGAAGATGTCCTGGCTGGCGCCCACGGTGTAGCGGACATGATGCAATGGCGGCTGGGCGGCCGCGGGCGCACCGGTGACGACGGCGCTGGCCGCCAACACGCCGACCGCCGTCGCGACGGCCAAAGGAAAGCGCTTGCAGAACAGCATTTTTAGATTCTAGGGGGAGGCTTCCCGCAATGTGCGGGGATTCGGCGTGCGCTGGGTCTTCCAGCGTGCACCCGCAGTCGGAGGTCAGGTGTTGGCGCCTTTGTGTGGTGTCATCGAGCCACTCCAACCCGGAAAGGCGACGGAAGACAAGCGGCAGGACAAACACCGCGAGTATTCGCCCAAAGGTCTATGGTATTTCCGCAGGCTGCGGCGCTTTGCCGCCACACGGCGGAGGCAGGTATGGTCGCCTCCGATACTCAGAAATCAGCTGTGACATTCTTAGCGATGTGTCATGTGCGCATGCGTGCTGGCGTGGATTCGGATACAGGAGGTCGGTGTGCCGTCATTCAGGCGCCGTAAGTCGGTGACCGGGGCCGACGGCGTCGACGAGTCGTCTTCGGACGCTGCGGCGGGGCTAAATCAAACCCAAAGCCAAACCCAAGCGCTTGCCGAGGAAGCCGAAGCTGAGGCGGCAGAGGCCGAGGCGAGAGCGATGGCCGCCCGGGCACGCGCGCGTGCGATCCGGCTTCGACGAGAGGCCGCACAAGGCGCCGACCTCGAGGAGCGGGGTGACGATGTCGGCCCCGAGAATGTGGACCTCGGTTCGAGCATCGGCGAGGCCGATGACAGCACTGTTAGCGCCGAGGATTCCGAAGACCCGGCAGTCAAGTCGCGGAGGAGCCGCGTGCCACGCCCGACCTGGAAAGGCATTGCCGCCACGGTGGTCCTGCTGTGTACGGCGGCGCTGCTGGCTGGCAGCGGCTACATGATCTGGAACCACCGACAGGCCGAGAAGCTGCAGCACCAGAACGCGGAGTTCGCCGCGGCGGCCCGCCAGGGTGTTGTGACGTTGATGTCGCTGGACTACACGAGGGCGCAGGAGGACGTGCAGCGCATCATCGACATCTCGACAGGCGCATTCAAGGACGATTTCGAGCATCAGGTGGCTGACTTCGTTGCAGTCGCACAGGATTCGGAGGTCATGACCGAAGTCACCGTCAATTCCACGGCCGTAGAAACGATGGCCGGCGATTCTGCGGTTGTTTTGGTGGCGGCCTCGTCTCGGGTCTCCAACTCCGCGGGAGCCGATCAGGAGCCGCGGTCGTGGCGACTCAGCGTGGGCCTGCAAAGAGAAGAGGGACAGATCAAGATGTCGAAAGTCGAGTTCGTCCCTTGAGCGATGAAGACACGGCGGCCGAAGCCGAAACCAATGACACCGAAACAACTGAAACAACCGACACCGATTCTGCGGCGGTGGAATTGACCGATGGCGCGCGGCCCAAAGACGAGGGCGGCGAGCCCGCGTCGACCGAGAGCGGGGCAGTCCAAGGGGCCGCCG
>DAOUYK010000303.1 GCA_030666145.1 Mycolicibacterium sp.
ATCTCCATCGAGTACCCGCACCGCGGTGTCGACTGCGCGCGTGAAGTCGCCGAAGTCGTTGCACCCATACTGGGTTGGACCGCCGAGGACGTCGACCGAGAGGTGGCGACCTACCTGGCACGGGTCGAGGCAGAAGTGCTCTCGCAGACTCAACCCGACGACGAATCCGCCGATGCGCTCCGGGTGGCCGCTCCAGAGGCGCGTGCGGAGATCCTCGAACCCGTACCGCTCACTTGAGTCGAAAGCCCGCGCCGCTGCCGGTGCGTGCCGGACTTGGGCCGGCGCGGGTCAGGTTGCGCGGCGGCGCGGTGCTGGCTGAGCTGGCGGACCGATTCGGAGAGGTTGCCGCCGCCAAGGTGCGCAGCGGCGACGTGCTCACCGCCGACGGTAGCGTCGTCACTGCAACAACTGTGCTGCAACCCAATTCGCACGTCTACTTTTACCGTGACCTGCCTGCCGAAGTTGTCGTCCCGTTCGAGATGCCGATCCTGTATCGGGACGAGGACATCGTCGTCGTCGACAAACCGCACTTTCTGGCCACCATGCCCCGCGGACGCCACGTCGCCCAGACGGCGCTGGTGCGGTTGCGCCGCGAACTGGACCTGCCTGACCTGACCCCGGCGCATCGCCTCGATCGGCTGACCGCGGGGGTGTTGTTGTTCACCGCGCGTCGCGAGGTGCGCGGGATATTTCAAACGATGTTCGCACAAGGGCTGGTGCGCAAGACGTACTTGGCGCACGCACCCGCCGACCCGGAGCATGCGTTCCCCATGACGGTGCGCAGTCGTATCGTGAAGCGCCGGGGCTGCTTGCAGGCGGTCGAGGTTCCGGGCGAGGTCAATGCCGAGACGCACGTCGAACATCGCGGCGGCCAGAGCTACCGACTAACCCCGCGCACCGGTCGTACCCATCAACTGCGCGTGCACATGGCATCGCTGGGCTTGCCGATCACCGGCGATCCGTTGTATCCCGATGTCATTGATGTCGGCGCCGACGATTTCTCCACGCCGCTAAGGCTTCTCGCGCACAGCGTGGAGTTCGAGAGCCCACTCACCAGGGAGGTGCTGCGGTTTACCAGTGCCCGGACGCTACCCGGCGCCCCTAAGCGCGCGCCTAGATCGCAGTTCCCCTCGGAAAATGACGCATGACTGCGATCTGAGCGCGCACTGCGTGCGTCCCCCATTTCGCACGGACGCAATGTATGCCACGGGCGGGGGAGTTCGCAGGGTTATCCGACGTTGTTATCATGGTGTTATTCAGGCTGTTACAAAGCATCGATGGCGGCGAGAGCCCCATTCGCGGCGACTGACATGATGAAGGAAGTCTGCGGCGTTGGCTGCTGAATTCTGAGGAGTGCACGATGCGTGAGTCCTTGCCCGTCGCGGCAGTAGTCGGCTGGTGATCTAGATGGACCGTTCCAGATTCGGCCGGCTGTTCGACATGTCAGACCGGACGGTGATCGTTACCGGCGGTACCCGCGGAATCGGGCTAGCACTGGCCGAGGGCTACGTGCTGGCTGGGGCGCGGGTCGTAGTGGCCAGTCGCAAGGCCGACGCGTGCGAGCAGGCGGCGCAGCACTTGCGGGATTTGGGCGGCGAGGCGATCGGCGTTCCGACACATGTCGGCGACGTCGAAGACCTCGGCGCGCTCGTTGCGCGAACTGTGTCTGAGTTCGGCGGCGTGGATGTGCTGGTGAACAACGCCGCCAATGCGCTCGCCCAACCCCTCGGGCAGTTGACTGTCGACGCGCTCACGAAGTCGTTCGAGGTCAATCTCCGCGGACCGGTGATACTGGTTGAAGAGGCGTTGCCGCATCTGAAGGCCAGTCCTCACGGAGCGGTGCTGAACATGGTCTCTGTGGGGGCGTTCGTGTTTGCGCCGATGTTGTCAATCTATGCTTCCATGAAGGCGGCGATGATGTCGTTCACCCGCTCGATGGCCGCCGAGTTCGCGGCCGACGACATCCGGGTCAACGCATTGGCACCCGGACCGGTCGACACCGACATGATGCGTAATAACTCACCCGAAACAATCAAGGCAATGGTGGCCGGCACTCTGGTGCGGCGGCTGGGGTCTGCAGACGAAATGGTGGGTGCCGCCTTGCTTTTGACCTCAGACGCCGGCAGCTACATCAACGGACAGGTGATCATGGTCGACGGTGGAGGGACGCCGCGCTAGGGCCCTTTGAGGGCAATGAGCGGGTCAACGGTCGCGGCCAGCTGCGGATATACGATGGCCGGCCCGATCCAACGGGACAGGAACGTACGCAACTCGATGGCGTCTCGCATGGGATTGCCGACGTCGATGAGGAAAGAATTCATCACCCGCAGGAGGAACTCGTTCAATTCGGCGAGCGCGGGCTCATCGAAACCATGAGCAGCCCAGTCGATGTCGAGGCGGCGCAACAACGACCGGCCGAAGGAGTGCGCAGTGTCTGAGGTGAAAGATCCGCCTACCGAATGCGTGCCCTGTTGGCTGAGCAAGAATTCAATCTCGGGGTCGTCGACCAGCGATTCGATGGTGAATGCCACGCCTTCGACCAGGGCGGTGACTGGGTTGGTCTCGGCGCTTACCCGTCGTTCCAGCCGTGCCAGGAATCCGTCGGCTTTCTGCATCGCGCACGCCACGAGCAGTGCCTCGGTACTGGGGAAGTAGCGGTACACGGTTTGGCGGGTGACGCCCAGGTCGCGCGCGACGTCAGCGATTCGCATCGACGAACTGCGCTCGGCGAGGATCCGGTCGGCTGAACCTAGGATGCGTGCAATCGCCTCCTCGTCCGACGCAGGTGGATTTCCTGACCAACCGTGACTTCGCATTGCTCACCGATGGTAGCCAGTGTCGGGCTGTCGAGCATTGATGCCGTGCCCCTCACCTCAACTGCTGCGCCACTGGGCAACACCAACGGCGATCATCCGCAACTGCTTGATCGCGATGCGTCTGATCTCATCGATCGCAGCAGGGTCGGTGGTGTCCTCCAGCGATTCGGCGATCACGATCATCGAGTTGACGAACACGCTGGCGAGGATGTTGAGGTCTTCGCTACTCCAGGTGTTCAGTCCCGGGAACCGGGCTAGGTCGATCGCCAACTCCGAGGTGATCAATCGGATCTCGGTGCGGATGGCATACCGCAGCACGGTCACGCCGCTGGAGCGTTCACGCCCGATGAAGCGCCAGTGCTCCCGGCGCTCGCGAACACCGTCGATGAGGATGTCAACCGAGGACTCGATGAGCCGGTTCGGGTCGAGCTTGCCGGCGCGCGCCGCGCGCAACATGTCCCGCAGGCTGCGGAAGGACTCGTCGATCAAAACCAGCCCCAGGGCATCCATCGAGTCGAAGTGACGATAGAACGCCGCGGCCGCGATGCCGGCCTCGCGGGTGACCTCACGCAGGCTCAGCGCGCTGAAACTGCGGTCGGCGAGAAGCTGTAGAGCTGCTGCGACGATCGCGCGCCTGGTGGCTAACTTGCGCTCCTCGCGCGAGCGAGCATCCTTGCCCGATTCCTTCGATCGTGACCGGCTCGAATGCCC
>DAOUYK010000162.1 GCA_030666145.1 Mycolicibacterium sp.
TGCACGACAACGGCATCGACTGCGTCTCAGACCCCTCCGGCCTCTTTATCGACCAGCGGCCAAAAGCGGTGTCTGGCACCGCGGTGACAGTCACTCTCGACGGCAAACGCCCGATGATCGGAGAGGTACAGGCGCTGATCGGCTCAGCGGCGACCGGGAGCCCGCGGCGGGCGGTCAGCGGCATAGATTCTTCGCGCGCGGCGATGATCGCGGCAGTGCTGGAGAAGCGAACCAAGCTGACTGTGGGAACGAACGACATCTATCTGTCGACGGTCGGCGGCATGCGCCTGACCGATGCTTCCTCTGACCTCGCCGTGGCACTGGCGATCGCATCGGCATTCCTCGATGTGGCAATGCCGACGTCCGCGGTGGCGATCGGCGAGGTTGGGCTAGCTGGGGATCTGCGGCGGGTCACCGGCATGGATCGCCGACTGGCCGAGGCCGCCCGGCTCGGCTTCACCTGCGCACTGGTGCCTGCGGGCGTGACCGCCGCGCCACCGGGCCTGCGGGTGGTTTCCGCCGATGACATCACCTCGGCATTGCAGGTCCTACGCGGTATCAGTCAGAATGACGCGAACTGATGCCAGTCCAGCGCACATCAGACGACCGATCCGTGGAGAATCGATGGCCGTGAAGTCGACGGGGCGCGCGGCCCGCACCGTCGTCCAACTTGTCCGACCAACTCTGCGGGAAACGATTGCCCGACTGGCACCCGGAACGGCCCTTCGCGACGGCCTGGAGCGAACCCTGCGAGGCAACACCGGTGCATTGATAGTCATCGGCTACGACGACAGCGTAGAGAGCATCTGTGACGGCGGCTTCTCGCTGGACGTTCAGTATGCGCCCACCAGGCTGCGCGAACTGTCGAAGATGGACGGCGCGGTGGTGCTGTCCAGCGACGGCAGCCGCATTCTGCGAGCCAATGTGCAGTTGGTACCTGATCCGTCCATCCCCACCGAAGAGTCCGGAACTCGACACCGCTCCGCCGAGCGCACGGCGGTCCAGACCGGCTACCCGGTGATATCGGTCAGCCACTCGATGAACATCGTCACCGCCTACGTGGCCGGCGAGCGCCATGTAGTACCCGAATCAGCGACCATACTTTCGCGTGCCAACCAGACCATCAACACCCTTGAGCGCTACAAGACGCGCCTCGACGAGGTCTGCACTCAGCTCTCGACCGCCGAGATCGAGGATTTTGTGACCCTGCGCGACGTAATGACGGTCGTTCAGCGTCTGGAGATGGTACGCCGGATCAGCCTGGAGATCGACTCAGACGTCGTCGAACTGGGCACCTCCGGACGACAACTCAAACTACAATTGGATGAGCTCGTCGGCGACAACGACACCGAACGTGAGCTGATGGTGCGTGACTACCACGCCAATCCCGATCCTCCCTCGGCCGCACAGGTCAGTGCGACGCTAGAAGAGCTCGACGGGTTGTCTGGCGGTGAACTGCTCGACTTCACGACCCTGGCCGGGGTCTTCGGCTATCCGTCCACCGCCGAAGCGCAGGACTCCGCGATGAGTTCGCGCGGTTACCGCGCGATGGCGGGGATCCCCAGGCTGCAGTTCGCCCACGTCGATCTGCTGGTGCGTTCCTTCGGCTCATTACAGGGGCTACTTGCGGCGAGCTCCAACGATTTACAGTCGGTGGAAGGAATCGGGTCGATGTGGGCTCACCACATCCGAGAAGGCCTTTCACAGCTGGCCGAGTCCACGATCTCCGACCGGTTCGCTTAGCAACCGGTCGGTCAGCCCACCGGACCCGGCACCGGCATGTGCGGCGCACCGTCGACCGGTGGCTGAACTGGCTGCACGGCGTTCTGCGTGAGCATGAACGGCACGGCAGCGGAGCGCAGGTTCCCCAGTTGGACGAGCAAGTTATACATGCCTGGACCAATTGGTTGGCGCGGCAGCGGGCAGTTTGGGGCCGAGCCCATCCCGGTCCAGGTGACCTCGGTAGTGACCTGCTCGCCGGGCTGGAACGTTCTGATCAACGTCTCGTTGGACGGTGCGCAGTCCAGGTTCGACCACAACCGCTGATTATCAAGCGAATACACATAGGCCGCCAGGACGGCGGCTCCCACATCCCGCTTACAGGCGACCAGGCCGATGTTGGTCACGACCATGGTGAACTTGGGCTGGTCACCGATGACGTACTGCGGCACGTTGGTGATCCCCTTGACCGCCAGGGCCGAATCGGGGCAGTCGTCCCCCTCTTGAAGGATCGGCGGTGGCACGACGGCTGCGGTTGGAGTCGCCGCCGGCGGAGCTTGCTCACCCGGCTGGATAGGCGAGTTCACCTCAGGGTTCTCTCCGGGCAACGCCGCTGGGCCCCCCTCCTGATTGGCCGAGGACTCGTTCGCGGTCGGCTGTTCGGAACTGGTGCTGTTCATCACTACCACCGCAACGATTGCCGCGATCACACCGATGACGAGCACGGCGATACCGAGCGCCAACGCCCTGCGCCTCCAGTAAATCTGGTTGGGCAACGGGCCATGCGGTTCTAGATCTAGCACAACGTCACGGTAAGGCGCGGTCATGCGACCTTGTCCGACGTTGCCCGGCGTGTCGCCGATGTGGGGGCACCTCCCGCTTGCGGGGGACGCCTACGCGAAGAGCGAAACCCCCGGATGAGCGCCTGCGCGAAGAGCGAAACCCCCGATGCGCGCCTGCGCGAAGGCGGAGAGTGCCGCTCAGTCTTCGCCGATGTCGCCGAGGTGGTCGCGCAAGTTCGCCAGTCCATCGGCCAGGTGATAGGTCAGGCCGACGATGGCAAGGTCGCCCGAACTTACCGCCGCAGCGATCGCCGTTGACCTGTTCAGTAGCTGGTTGCCGGTCTCAATGACATGCCTGGCCTCGAACTCATCGACGCGATCGAGGCCATCGCGGCGACCCAGCAGGATGGATGGCATGACCCGCTCCACGACGTCGCGCACGTAGCCGTCCGGCAACACCCCGTCGTCCAGCGCCGACAATGTCGCCTGAACAGCTCCGCAGCTGTCATGCCCGAGGACGGCGATCAACGGCACCTTCAGGACGGTGACCGCGTACTCGATCGAACCGAGCACCGCCCCGTCGATGACGTGTCCCGCGGTGCGAACCACGAACATGTCGCCGAGCCCTTGGTCGAAGATGATCTCGGCGGCCACCCGGCTGTCAGCGCAACCGAACAGCACCGCGGTGGGCTTCTGCCCCTTGACGAGGCGGGCTCGGAATTCGATGCTCTGGCTGGGATGGGCCGGCTTGCCGGCAACGAATCGCTCGTTACCCTCCTTAAGTGCTTTCCACGCAGCGGCCGGGCTCGTATTGGGCATGGCCGACATTGTGCCGGAGTAGGCGCTGATGATCCATTCCAAACAGCTATTGGCCTGGTATGCAACCGAACAGCGGGACTTGCCGTGGCGACGTCCGGGCATCTCGGCATGGCAGATCCTGGTCAGTGAATTCATGCTGCAACAAACGCCGGTGTCGCGGGTGGAACCGATCTGGCTGGAATGGATCGCACGCTGGCCCACACCGTCGACAACCGCGGCAGCCAGCGCGGCCGACGTTCTGCGGGCATGGGGAAAGCTCGGCTACCCGAGGCGGGCCAAGCGGCTACACGAATGCGCGACGATGATCGCAGCACAGTACGGCGATGTCGTACCAGCCGATGTCGACACGCTCCTGTCACTTCCAGGCGTGGGAACGTACACAGCCCGCGCTGTCGCGTGCTTCGCATACCGGCAACGAGTCCCGGTAGTGGACACCAACGTCCGGCGGGTGGTGGCCAGGGCGGTGCACGGAAGCGGGGACGCGGGGACGCCAACCACGCGTGACCTCGATGATGTCGCCGCCCTGCTGCCCGGCGACGCGACTGCCCCGCAGTTCTCGGCTGCACTGATGGAATTAGGCGCGACGGTGTGCACGGCACGCGCGCCCCGATGCGGTTCGTGTCCGTTGTCCCACTGCGCGTGGCGATCGCTGGGCTTTCCAGCGAGCGCCGGACCGCCTCGCCGAACACAACGCTATGCCGGCACCGATCGTCAGGTGCGGGGTCGGCTGCTCGATGTGTTGCGCGCCAGCCCCTTTCCCGTCAGTCGCGGGGCTCTCGACGTCGCGTGGACGGCAAACCCCGCGCAGCGAGACCGCGCCCTGGATTCGCTGCTCATCGATGGATTGGTGGAACAGACGGCCGACGGTCGGTTCGCGCTCTGCGGCGAGGGTGGCGAGCAAGCAGCGGCCACGCTCAAGAACCCCTGAAGGTCGATAGAAAAGCCTCGACCGCTGCCCGATACTGCCCTGGCGCATCATCGTGGATGAGATGGCCGGCCCCCGGCACCTGCAGGTACGTCGTCCGCATCCCGGAATCGGCCATCGCCCGCATCTGCCCAGGCGGAGTCACGGAGTTTCCGGCTTCCAAGAGCAAGGTGGGCACCGCCACCGAGTTCCACTGACTCCAATAGCCGCGAGTTCCCCACTCCGCGGCTATCTCAATCCAGCGACGCGGATCGCCGTGGATGCGCCAACCGGTCGCCGTGCGGTCGAATGCTTCGAGGAAGTACCGACCCGCCACCGTCCCGAACTCGCTGTAAACCTGTTGTGCGGTTGCGAATTCCACGGGAAGTGCGTGTAGCCACGGTTCCCACGGACCCGTGGTCCGGCCCCGAAAATCCGGAGCCATGTCCTCGACGACGACGGCAGTCACCATCTCGGGTCGCTGCGCAGCCAGGCACCACGAGTGCAGCGCACCCATCGAATGGCCGACCATGATCGCCGGCGCACCGAGCTTGCTCACCGCGTCGCCGAGGTCGGCGACGAAGCGCTCCGTGGAGATCGGGAACGCATCGTCCACCCCGCGTCCGCGATGCCAGGGCGCGTCGTAGGTGAAGACCTCCCCCAGCCGGCTGAGCCAGGGAAGCTGGCGCGACCACGTGGAGCCCCGACCCATCAGTCCGTGCACCAGCACCAGAGGTGTGCCGCTGCCGCCTCGACGGATCAGCAGATTGCTCTCGGTGGAGCCACGAATCCAGCTAGAGCCCCGATCGGAATCCATAGATCCATCATGGGTGATAGCACGCGGTAGCCTGATTGCCATGCCCAGCCAAAACCCTGTGGTGAAGATCAATGCAATCGAGCTTCCGCCCGACGCCGGTCCCGAATTGGAAAAACGATTCGCGCACCGCGCACATGCCGTCGACAACCAGCCAGGCTTTCTCGGTTTTCAACTGCTGCGCCCGGTCAAGGGCGACAACCGCTACTTCGTGGTGACCAAGTGGGATTCCGAAGAGGCATTTCAGGCATGGGCCACCGGCCCCGCCATCGCCGCGCATGCCGGCGAGCGTGCCAACCCGGTCGCCACGGGATCGTCGTTGCTGGAGTTCGAGGTTGTACTCGATGTTGCGGGGACCGACGCTCCGGCGTGAGGCAGCCCAGGCTCGACGGGGAGCGGCCAAGCTGGCAGTCGCACTCATCCTCGTCGCAGCCCTGGCCTGCGGATGTGCCACGACCCGTCCCGCACCCTCCGATGCCGCCTACGGTGCGTCCATCCAGATCAACACACCACCGGGCCTGCGCGCCAAGCAGACCATGGACATGCTCAACAGCGACTGGCCCATCGGCCCCGTCGGTGTGCGCACCCTGGCCGCACCCCAGCTCGTCGAGCACGTCGGTGTCACGCTGGACAGAATCTGGTGGGATCGGCCTTTCACCGTCACGGGAGTCGATATCGGAGCCGGGCAGGCCACCCTGGATGTGCTCACCTCCTATGGGGTCGCCCAGATCATCGAGCTGCACACCGACGACGCCGGCATGGTCAGCCGCTTCAAGGTGGACCTTGACCCGCCGATGATCGAGAAGTGGGAAGACATAGACACCCAGCTGACCAAGTCCGGCGCGCGCTACTCCTACCAGATCGCGAAGGTCACCCAAGGGCAGTGCGTTCCGATGGCGGGCACGAACACCGACATGTCCCTGCCGCTGGCGTCGATCTTCAAACTGTATGTGCTGCTGGCCGTTGCACACGCGGTGACGGCGGGGACCCTGGACTGGACCGACATGCTAACCATCACCGAGGAAGCCAAGGCCATCGGCTCCTCGGGGTTCGATGAGCTGCCTCCCGGCGCGCAGGTCTCAGTGCGCGACGCCGCGCAGCAGATGATCTCTGCAAGCGACAACATGGCTACAGATCTGCTGATCGCCCGGCTGGAAACGGGCGCCATCGAGCGCGCGCTGCTGGCCGCGGGCCATCACGATCCCGCCAGCATGACACCGTTTCCGACGATGCACGAACTGTTCTCGGTCGGGTGGGGCCAGCCGGATGTCCGCGAGGAGTGGAAGAAAGCCTCGCCGCAGGGGCGCGCACAGCTGCTCCGACAGACGAATTCGCGGCCCTACGAGCCAGATCCGAAACGCACCCACACACCAGCGTCGGATATCGGCGCCGAATGGTATGGCAGCGCCGCCGACATCTGCCGGTTGCACGCTGCTCTACAGGCGTCCGCGGTGGGTGAGGCGCGGCCTGTGAGGGACATTCTCTCGGCGGTGGCCGGCATCGATCTCGACCGGACCCAGTGGCCCTACATCGGGGCAAAAGCGGGCAACCTGCCTGGTGACCTGACATTCAGCTGGTACGCCGTCGACCGCAGCGGCCAGCCGTGGGTCGTTAGTCTCCAAGCCAACTGGCCGCAGTACCGCAGCCAGACTGCCGCCGGATGGCTGATGACGATCGTCACTCAAGCATTCAGTCTGATCCCACTCGCCTGAATCAGCGAGAACTCCGCAGTGTCCAAGCGTGCCCACGGAAGTGCATAACGGTGCGGCTGACCGGGGCTACGTCGATGCGCCAGAACGATTTCGGCGGTGCGTCAAGCACGCCAAGGATCGCCGCGCGAACTACCGCCGGGTGGGTGACGGCAAGGATGCGGCCACGCTGCGAGGAAAGGGATCCCATCCAGCCGGCAACCCGGTCTATCAGCTCGACCACCGACTCGCCGCCATGCGGTGCACACATCGGGTCGGTCAGCCATAGGGCTAACTCGGCCGGCAACACCCTGCCGAGCACATCACCGCGCCACCGGCCAAAATCCAGATCGGCGAGCTTCGGCTCGATCAACGCCTGCACGCCAAGCAGTTCTGCCGTCTGACGGGTTCGCGTTTCCGGACCGCAGAACGCCTGATCGACGGAGCCGAGTTCTGTTCCAGCGTCGATCTGCCTGCGACCCGTGGCGTTGAGCGATTCATCGGTGGGAAACCGTCCGGCAGCCGTCGCATCCGTCATGGCGTGCGACACCAAGATCAGCCGGACAGCCTCGCTCACCAGGTGAAGCTCACCCGAGCACGATCACCGGGTCGACACCTTCGTGCGCTCGCCCAGCAGCCGAGATACCAGTGCGGCGAACACCAGCCCGATGGTTGCGTAGATAACGATCTGCGTCCCCAGTGAGTACAACCGGAACTCGTAGAGCACGTCGGCCGGGAACCCACCAAAGATGATGGTGCCAGATTCGTCGACCAGCGGGCCTGGGGTCTCCTCGATGGTCGGCAGGATGAACATCAGGGTCGCGACTGCCAAGACATAGGCACCCGCGGCGGTCACCGTGGCGTTCCACGCGCCTAGCCGCGCCACCAGTCGACGGCCGAGATAGACCGCTCCCACCAACGCCGCCGCCGACAACGCAACCATAAGCAGGTAGAGCAGGGTGCGCTGGCGTATCGTCTCGTCCAAGCTTAGCGCCGGCGGGCTGGCCGGGTACTTCAGTGACGGAACGACGCAGAGGCTGATCAACATTCCGCCCGCGACATACAACGACAAAAGGCGAGCCGAGACATCGCCGACGCGACCGTACGCCACCGCGAAAACCACGGCTACGAGAGCACCGATGGCGATGCTGAACGCCAGTACACCCAGACCCA
>DAOUYK010000043.1 GCA_030666145.1 Mycolicibacterium sp.
CGATCATCTGCTGGAAGTGCTCGGTGATGGTCTGTTCGACGGGCCGGTAGGTCAGTCCCAACTCGCTTCGGCTGCGGCTGTTGTCGAATGCGAGGGGGTAACCAACGTTGAGTTCAGTGTACTTTCTCGTAAATCCGACTATCGGTGCGATTGCCTTCACCATCGTTTTGTGTGCCGTCCGACGGGGGAAGGGGTAGAAGGGGCCGAACCGGCGACGCAGGATCTTGCCGATCTCCAGCAGTGTCAATGATTCAGCGTTGACGATGTAGCGGCCGTGGGCCTCTGGGGTGAACCCGGCGCGCAGGTGGGCCTCGGCGACATCACGCACGTCCACCACACCCATGGCCAACTCGGGCGCTCCGGCCAGCAGGGTGCCGTCGGTGAACTGCTTCATTGTGGCTAGGCTGGCCGATTCGCTGGCCCTGGTGAGTGAAGGTCCGAGCACCAGACCGGGGTGGACGGTGACCATGTCCCACCGGTCCTGGGCCTTCTGGTAACGCCAGGCCTCCCGCTCGGCCACGGTCTTGGAATACGGATACGGTTGGTGCTCGACGCTGCTGGTGGTATTCCAGTGCTCGTCGGTGAAGACGCCCCCGGGGACATCCCGAGACTCACAGTTATCGCCGTAGATCGCGACCACGCTGCTCGTCAGCACCACCCGCTTGACGGTTTGTGTGCGGCTGACCGAGTCGAGCACGTTGCGGGTGCCCTCCAGCGCCGGGCGGACCAGCGCCTCCTGCGCATCCTTGAATCCAGAGAGGATAAACGGCGATGCGGTGTGTATCACGAGTTCGCAACCGCCCATGGCTTTGTCGAAGCTGCCGGGGTCGAGCAGGTCGGCTTTGAATAGTCGGAGCCGACCTGGGTGAGCCTCTGACAGCTGGTGTAGATGCTCCAGCCCGGAAGTCTTTTGTGGGTTGCGCACCGTGCCGTGCACGGTGTAGCCCTGCTCAAGGAGCGACCGGACGATCCAGCTGCCGATGTAGCCGCTGGCACCCGTTACCAACACCGGCGCTATCGGGTCGATCGCCGTCGATGATCTGCTCACGGTGGGTGTTTTTCCTTCCGGTCGACTCAGTGCTTGCGCTCAGTCTGGCAGAGCTGGCGGCGACGGTTCCCTCGACGGCAGGAACAAGCCACCAGAGTCTCTTGTTCATTCCCAGTCTAGGAGTCTCTTGTTCATTCCCAGTCTAGGGGTCTTACCCGACCTGTCCCGGAAGCTGCTCGGCGAGCTGGTGCCGATCGTCTACAAGGGCCTGAAGGCGACGGCGTAGATGGGTATCCGGCAGCCCACTCAGGCGATGCCGGGGTCTGTTAAGCTACTACGCCATGTAGTAGAAGAGCTCTGCATGGCTCTGTAAGCGATTGGGCCACCCCCCAGGGGTACCCGGGTGCGCAGAATCCAAGAGTCAAAAACACTGTGAACTGCGACGATGCGTTTTGAGGTCCCAAAACGTCAGGGCCCTGACCAGGCGTTATACAACGGCCTAATCGGGGCCGTGCCCCCTAAACCGCTCTTAGCGCCGAATCGACTCCCTCACAGGGTCCTCACCCCGCCCCACCAGCCCTGGCCGCCCTGCCGATCCCGCCCACCAAGGGGCGCGCTCGTTTCCTGAATTCGGCACGAAAGACGCTGCCTTGTAGCTACTATTGACTCCCGTGTCGGGGTCACAGAAGATGAAGGGAAAGCGCAGATGAAGCGTTTGATCATCGGTGTCATCGCGGTCCTCACCCTCACAGGGGCACCTATGGCTTCGGCAGACTACCCACAGCAACCCCCACCGCCGCCGGTTCCTCCCATTCCCTGTATTCCAGAGGTTGGCGGATGTCCGCTTGCTCCGCCACCGATTCCAGCGATTCCACCGATTCCAGCGATTCCACCGATTCCACCGATTCCCGGCGGCTGGTAATCGAACCCGCACTCTTTCCGTCTGTTTCGACTTCGGACAGTAAAAGGAGACATGACAGATGAATGATTCGAGACTCCGCAAAGTCGCCGGCTTGGTGTCGGCCGGAGCCCTGAGCGTTGCGATAGTCGCGGGCTGCTCTTCGTCGACGCCTTCGGGCGACGGTGGATCTTCTTCTGGTTCGGGCTCTAGTGGCTGCAACGAATCGAACTATAAGGACAAGGCCCCAGATTTGGCCGGTTGCGACCTCAAGGATGCGGATTTGAGCGGCGCAAAGGTTAACGGAGTCGACCTGTCCGGAGCAAACCTCGATGACGCAAATATGAGCAAAGTGAGTGCTCAGAACGCAGACCTCTCCGGTGCAAATGGCGCTGGGTCGAACATGTCCGGCGCTGACCTCCAAAAAGCGAACCTGTCGAACGCTGACCTCAAGGGCGCCGATCTGAGCGGCGCGGACCTGACGGATGCAAAGATTGCCGATGCGAACCTTTCGGGCGCGAACCTTTCGAATGCAGACCTGACGGGTGCCGACATTTCCGGGACCAACCTAAAGGGTGCTGACTACGCCGACACCACGTGTCCGGACGGTTCGAAGACCAGCAGCGACGAAAACCCCTGCAAGGCTTCCTGACAGGTGGCGGTCTAAACGAGAACTAATCTTCCTGGTGTCAGAGGATCCTGCAAGTGGCCAGGCCCGCTCCTGCGTAAGCCTGACCGGTGGCCGAGGCGTGGGCGGTGGCTGGCGAGTTACGGTTTGGGCTACGGCCTCCCCGCAGCTGAGCCCTGGTAACCTGCTGTACAAAGCTAGAGTAGGAGACTGCTCTACAAACCCCCTTTAACGATCCGTCCCGTGAGGCGGAGAAGGAGGTCCGGCTCACTCGTGGGCTCGCCTGATCACGCCGGTGTTGCTGACCGGGAGCTGATGTCCGCGGCGGACGTCAGCCGAACCATTGCTCGCATCGCTCATCAGATCATTGAGAAGACGGCGCTCGACGCCCCTGACGCCCCCGATGTCGTGCTGCTGGGCATTCCTACCCGCGGCGTCACACTAGCGAGTCGGCTGGCGCGTAACATCGCTGACTTCAGTGGCACCGAGGTCGCGTGCGGTGCCCTCGACATAACCCTCTACCGTGACGATCTGATGAGTAAGCCTCCCCGCGCATTAGCGGCCACGGCGATTCCCGAAGGCGGTATCGATGACGCGCTGGTCGTCCTCGTCGATGACGTGCTGTACTCCGGCCGGTCGGTGCGTGCTGCGCTGGACGCTCTGCGGGATTTAGGCCGGCCCCGGGCTGTCCAGTTGGCGGTACTTGTGGACCGTGGACATAGGGAGCTACCTATCCGCGCCGACTATGCCGGAAAGAACGTGCCTACTTCTCGCGCGGATAACGTCAAGGTCCGCCTCACTGAGGATGACGGCCACGAGGGTGTCCGGATCGCGCCCTACGGAGGGCCGGCCCGCTGATGAGCGCTTGCGCGAAGAAGGGACAACCGTGATGAGCGCTTGCGCGAAGAAGAGACAACCGTGAAGCATCTACTTGCCGCGGCCGACCTCGGACGAGACGACGCGACCGCCATTATTGACAACGCCGACCGGTTCCGGGAGGCGCTGTTGGGCAGGGAGGTCAAGAAGTTGCCCACTCTGCGGGGGCGCACCATTATCACGATGTTCTACGAGAACTCAACCCGTACTCGGGTGTCCTTCGAGGTGGCCGGAAAGTGGATGAGCGCAGACGTGATCAACGTCAGCGCTTCGGGATCATCTGCGGCCAAGGGAGAATCACTGCGTGATACAGCGCTGACTTTGCGTGCCGCCGGTGCCGACGCGTTGATTGTGCGGCATCCCGCCTCGGGTGCCGCGCAGCAGCTTGCGGCCTGGACTGCGTTGGTGGACGAGCCTTCGGCGAGTCCCTCCGTTATCAATGCCGGTGACGGCACACACGAACATCCCACGCAGGCACTGCTCGACGCGTTGACGATCCGGCAGCGACTGGGCGCTATCGAGGGCAAGCGGGTGGTGATCGTTGGGGACGTACTGCACAGCCGGGTAGCCCGTTCCAATGTCGCATTGCTGCACACACTCGGCGCGGAGGTGGTGCTCGTCGCCCCGCCTACTTTGTTGCCGGTTGGTGTGGACCGCTGGCCGGTGACGGTCTCCCATGACCTTGATGCAGAACTCCCGCTGGCCGACACCGTGTTGATGCTGCGTGTTCAGGCTGAACGGATGAACGGCGCATTCTTCCCCTCGTCGCGGGAGTACTCGGTGCGCTACGGCCTGTCCGAAAAGCGCCAGGCGCGCCTGGCTGAGCATGCCGTAGTGTTGCACCCGGGTCCGATGTTGCGGGGCATGGAGATTGCGCATTCGGTGGCGGACTCGCCGCAATCGGCGGTACTGCAACAGGTCTCCAATGGTGTGCATGTTCGGATGGCCGTGCTGTTCCATCTGTTGGTCGGGACCGAGGCGGGGGTACATCCAGCTCGCGGGGGAGAAGCGGTCAGAGCATGACGGAATCTGATCTCGGGTCGATTGACCACCCACCGGTGTTGATCAGAAGCGTGCGCGCCTACGGTGAGGGCGACGCTGTCGACGTGCTCGTGGCTGATGGCCAAATCCATGCCATTGGCGCAGACCTCGCACGGGACGGCCGGTCCGAGAAGGGCTGGGATGTCATCGACGCCCAAGGCCAGATCCTGTTGCCGGGCTTTGTGGACCTGCACACCCACCTGCGCGAGCCCGGCCGAGAGTACGCCGAGGACATCGAAACCGGTTCGGCTGCAGCGGCTCTCGGCGGATATACTGCGGTCTTCGCGATGGCTAACACCGATCCGGTCGCCGACAGCGCCGTGGTCACAGACCATGTGTGGCACCGCGGCCAGCAGGTAGGCCTGGTTGACGTGCACCCGGTCGGCGGGGTAACCATCGGCCTGGAGGGTAAGCAGCTAACCGAGATGGGCCTGATGTCTGCTGGTGTCGGGCAAGTCAAGATGTTCTCCGACGACGGCCTGTGCGTAGACGACCCGCTGGTGATGCGCAGGGCGCTGGAGTACGCCACCGGCCTCGGGGTCCTGATTGCCCAGCACGCCGAGGAGCCCCGCCTGACCGTTGGTGCTGTCGCGCACGAAGATCCGAATGCCGCCAAGCTGGGGCTGGCCGGTTGGCCGCGTACCGCCGAGGAATCGATTGTGGTCCGCGATGCGCTGCTGGCCCGCGACGCCGGCGCGCGGGTGCACATCTGCCATGCGTCCACTGCGGGAACTGTCGAACTCCTGAGATGGGCTAAGGAACAAGGGATCTCGATCACGGCGGAGGTCACCCCGCATCATCTAATGCTCGATGACACCAGGCTGTACAGCTACGACGGGCGCAATCGGGTGAACCCGCCGCTGCGGGAGGCCAGCGATGCTGTCGCGCTGCGTCAGGCGCTGGCTGACGGCGTCGTCGACTGTGTGGCCACTGATCATGCACCGCACGCCGAGCACGAGAAGTGCTGCGAGTTCAGCAATGCCCGACCGGGCATGCTGGGATTGCAGACGGCGCTGTCGGTGGTCGTGGAGACGATGGTCGCCCCCGGTCTGCTGACGTGGCGCGACGTTGCCCGCGTCATGAGTGAAAGTCCCGCCCGCATAGTCGGATTATCCGATCAGGGAAGGCCGTTAGAGGTCGGGGAGCCGGCGAATCTGACGGTAGTCGATCCCAACGTCACGTGGACGGTGACCGGACCAGCCCTGGCCAGCCGGTCGGACAACACTCCGTACGAGGACATGGCGCTACCGGCGGTGGTCACGGCGACCATGCTGCGTGGCAAGGTCACCACCCGCGACGGGAAGGTGCGCTGGTGAACACGCCGACACTAGTAACCTGGCTGGTCATGGCCAGTCTGTTGGTGCTGGCGATCGCGGTGCTGAGCCAGGCGATGATGCGCGGTTGGCGGCACCGCGCGCAGCAGCAGGTCAAGATCATCGGCGCGCGGCCCTCGCTGCCCGACACCGTAGGTCAGGCGGTCGTCTCTGCGACCAAGGGACTGTACGTCGGTAGCGCGCTGGCTCCGAAGTGGAACGACCGTGTCGCCGCCGGAGATCTGGGGTACCGCGCTAAGGCGGTCGTTACCCGTTATCCGGAGGGAATCATGCTGCAGCGCAAGGGTGCCGGGCCAATCTGGATACCCGAAGATGCGGTCGTTGAGATCAGAACTGAAAAGAACCTGGCCGGTAAAGCGCTGACCCACGAAGGCATTCTGGCTATCCGATGGCGGTTGCCGACAGGCGCCGAGATCGACACCGGTTTTCGTGCCGACGATCGTCGGGACTACTCGAAATGGCTTCCAGAGGAGGTCGGATGACCGCACACAAAGCCGTTCTTGTGCTTGAGGACGGCCGGATCTTTACCGGCACCGAGTTCGGTGCGGTCGGTGAGACGCTTGGTGAGGCCGTGTTCTCCACCGGAATGTCTGGCTACCAGGAGACCCTCACTGACCCCAGCTACCATCGGCAGATCGTGGTGGCCACGGCACCCCAGATCGGCAACACCGGCTGGAATCTTGAGGACAGCGAGAGTCGCGGCGACAAGATCTGGGTAGCCGGTTACGCCGTGCGTGACCCGTCACCACGGGCGTCGAGCTGGCGTGCCACCGGGACTCTCCAGGGCGAACTGGAGCGTCAGGGCGTCGTCGGTATCGCCGGCATTGACACCCGCGCGGTGGTTCGTCACCTGCGCAGCCGAGGTTCGATGAAAGCGGGAGTGTTTAGCGGTTCCGCGCTGGCCGAGGCCGACGAGTTGCTGACTCGGGTGCGCGGGCAGGGTGCAATGCTCGGCGCGGATTTGGCGGGCGAGGTCAGTACCGCGAGCAGCTATATCGTTGAACCCGCAGAGCTGCATAGGTTCACCGTTGCCGCCCTGGATCTGGGCATCAAGACGAATACGCCGCGAAACTTCACGGAGCGCGGTATTCGCACTCACGTGCTGTCGTCGTCGGCCGGCTTCGGCGAGATCGCCGAGCTGCGCCCCAACGGAGTGTTCCTGTCTAATGGGCCGGGAGATCCGGCGACTGCTGACCATGTGGTGGCTGTGACCCAAGAGGTGCTTGGTGCCGGTATTCCGCTGTTCGGCATCTGCTTCGGTAACCAGATCCTGGGCCGCGCGTTGGGCCGCGACACCTACAAGATGACCTTTGGACACCGGGGCATCAACATCCCCGTGATGGACCACGCGACCGGTCGGGTCGCGATAACAGCGCAGAACCACGGCTTCGCGCTGGAGGGTGAGGCCGGCGAGGAGTTCGACACACCCTACGGGCGCGCGGTGGTCAGCCACACTTGCGCCAATGACGATGTGGTGGAAGGAATCAAACTGCTCAGTGGGCGGGCGTTCTCAGTGCAGTACCACCCGGAAGCGGCTGCGGGTCCCCGCGATGCCGAGTACCTGTTCGATCAGTTCGTCGACCTGATGGCAGGGGCGGCATGAGCGGGGGCGCGCAGTCTTGTATCCATTCCCGCGGCGTGACGTGGGCAGACATGCGTGCTCGCGCAGAGGAGAAGTAGATGCCGCGCCGTACTGACCTCAGCCATGTCCTGGTGATCGGTTCCGGTCCGATCGTTATCGGACAGGCCTGCGAGTTCGACTACTCGGGCACCCAAGCGTGCCGGGTGCTGCGGGCCGAGGGGTTGCAGGTCAGCCTGGTCAACTCGAACCCCGCGACGATCATGACAGATCCGGAGTTCGCCGATCACACCTATGTGGAGCCCATCACCGCCGACTTCCTTGAGCGGGTCATCGCCCAGCAGGCAGAGCGCGGAAACAAGATCGATGCGCTGCTGGCGACCCTGGGTGGACAGACCGCGCTCAACACCGCAGTCGAACTCTACGAGAACGGCGCCCTCGAAAGGTACGACATTGAGTTGATCGGAGCGGATTTCGAGGCGATTCAGCGAGGTGAGGATCGGCAGAAGTTCAAGGATATCGTCAGCAAGGTTGGTGGCGAATCAGCTCGCAGTCGCGTTTGTTTCACGATGGACGAGGTGCGGGAGGCAGTCGCCGACCTTGGCCTGCCAGTGGTAGTGCGCCCGAGCTTCACCATGGGCGGCCTCGGGTCGGGGATGGCGTATTCGGCGGCAGACGTGGAGCGGATGGCGGGCGAAGGGCTGGCTGCATCTCCTACGGCCAATGTGCTGATTGAGGAGTCCATCTACGGATGGAAGGAGTACGAGCTCGAACTGATGCGAGATGGTCGCGACAACGTCGTGGTGGTGTGCTCGATCGAAAACGTTGACCCGATGGGAGTTCACACGGGGGACTCGGTGACTGTCGCCCCGGCGATGACACTGACCGACCGCGAGTATCAGACCATGCGCTCGCTGGGCATCGACATCTTGCGCGAAGTGGGCGTGGACACCGGCGGTTGCAATATCCAGTTCGCCGTCAACCCCGTCGATGGCCGGCTGGTCGTCATCGAGATGAACCCCCGCGTGTCGCGTTCCAGTGCACTCGCGTCTAAGGCCACCGGGTTTCCGATCGCCAAGATGGCCGCGAAGCTGGCCATCGGCTACACGTTGGATGAGATTGTCAACGACATCACCAAGGAGACCCCCGCGTGCTTTGAGCCGACGCTGGACTACGTGGTGGTCAAGGGGCCGAGGTTTGTGTTCGAGAAATTTCCGGGCGCTGACTGCACGCTGACCACCACGATGAAATCAGTCGGCGAGGCGATGTCGTTGGGCCGCAACTTCGTCGAGGCGTTGGGAAAGGTTCTGCGCTCATTGGAGACGAGCCGGGCCGGATTCTGGACTGGTGCCGATCCGGACATCGACGATGCCGATCTCGAAAAAGATCGGGTGCTGGCGCGGCTGCGAACCCCCACCGAGGGCAGGTTGTACGACATCGAGTACGCACTGCGGTTGGGCGCGGCCGTCAGTCAGGTGGCGCAGGCCTCCGGTGTGGACCCATGGTTCGTCGAGCAAATTGCCGGGCTGGTCGACCTTCGCGCCGAGGTGATCGACGCACCGGTCCTGGAAGCGGAGTTGCTGCGCCGCAGTAAGCACCACGGTTTGTCGGATCGTCAGATTGCGGCCTTGCGGCCCGAATTGGCCGGCGAGATGGGCGTACGGTCCCTGCGCCAGCGGTTGGGGATCCATCCGGTGTTCAAGACTGTTGACACCTGCGCTGCTGAGTTCGAGGCCAAGACTCCTTATCACTACAGCAGCTACGAGCTGGACCCCGCCGCGGAAACCGAAGTCGCGCCGCAGGCCGACCGGCCCAAGGTCCTGATCCTGGGATCGGGCCCCAACCGCATCGGTCAGGGCATCGAGTTCGACTACAGCTGCGTGCATGCTGCGATGACGCTGAGTCAGGTCGGTTTCGAGACGGTGATGATCAATTGCAATCCGGAGACGGTGTCCACCGACTACGACACCGCTGACCGCCTCTACTTCGAACCCTTGACCTTCGAGGACGTCCTGGAGATCTACTATGCCGAGCAGGCCTCTGGCCGAGGCGGTCCCGGTGTGGTCGGCGTCATCGTGCAACTCGGCGGCCAAACGCCGCTGGGTCTGGCTGAACGTTTGGAGAAGGCCGGGGTGCCGATTGTCGGCACTCCGCCAGAGGCGATCGACCTGGCCGAGGATCGCGGCCGCTTCGGAGAAGTACTAAGTGCCGCCGGTCTGCCGGCGCCCCGATTCGGCACAGCGACGAGCTTCGAGCAGGCCCGCCGGATCGCGGCCGACATCGGCTACCCGGTGCTGGTGCGACCGTCCTATGTGCTGGGTGGACGCGGCATGGAGATCGTCTACGACGATGAGACCCTGCGCGGCTACATCACGCGCGCCACCGAGTTATCACCCGCACATCCTGTCCTGGTCGACCGCTTCCTAGAAGATGCGATCGAGATCGACGTGGATGCCCTCAGTGATGGCACCGAGATCTACATCGGCGGCGTTATGGAGCACATTGAGGAGGCCGGCATCCATTCGGGGGACTCGGCGTGCGCGCTGCCGCCGGTGACCTTGGGTCGCAGTGACATCGAGGCGGTACGACGGGCCACCGAGGCCATTGCCTTCGGCGTCGGCGTGATCGGTCTGCTCAATGTTCAGTACGCGCTCAAGGACGATGTGCTCTACGTATTGGAGGCCAACCCGCGGGCGAGTCGCACGGTGCCGTTCGTATCCAAAGCCACAGCTATTCCACTGGCTAAAGCCTGTGCGCGCGTCATGCTGGGCGCCACTATCGCCCAGCTTCGCGAGGAAGGGGTGCTGGCACGTATCGGTGACGGCGGGACCACAGCGCGAGATGCCCCGGTCGCGGTCAAGGAGGCCGTGCTGCCGTTCCACCGGTTCCGCAAGGCCGACGGCAGCCAGATCGACTCGCTTTTGAGCCCGGAGATGAAGTCAACCGGTGAAGTGATGGGTATCGACCGTGACTTCGGCACGGCCTTCGCCAAGAGCCAGACCGCCGCTTACGGTTCGCTGCCCGCGCAGGGCACGGTGTTTGTCTCGGTGGCCAACCGGGACAAGCGCTCGCTGGTTTTCCCGGTCAAGCGCCTCGCTGATCTTGGCTTCCGAGTGCTGGCTACGGCAGGGACTGCAGATATGCTGCGGCGCAACGGAATTCCGTGCGACGAGGTGCGTAAGCACTTCGAAGAGCCGGGCGGAGTCCATCCGCTCTTGTCGGCGGTCGACGCGATCCGGGCCGGCGAGGTCGACATGGTGATCAACACTCCGTACGGCAACTCGGGACCCCGCATCGACGGGTACGAGATCCGCTCGGCGGCCGTATCGATGAACATTCCCTGCGTGACGACTGTGCAGGGTGCGTCGGCGGCGGTGCAGGGCATCGAGGCCGGCATCCGCGGCGACATCGGCGTGATGTCGCTGCAGGAGTTACACAGCGCCTGGGGGTCCTGACGGTGGGCGGGTTCGGTCACCGCCTGTCTCGCGCCATGGCGCAGCGGGGTCCGCTGTGCCTGGGTATCGATCCTCACCCCGCATTGTTGAGCGCCTGGGGGTTGGAGACCAATCCCGATGGGCTCGCCCGGTTCAGCGACATATGTCTGGCGGCGTTCGAGGACTTTGCCATCGTCAAACCCCAAGTGGCGTTCTTCGAGGCATACGGTTCGGCGGGATACGCGGTGCTCGAGCGCACGATTGCCACGCTGCGGGAGTGCGGCGTGCTTGTGCTTGCCGATGCCAAGCGGGGCGATGTCGGCTCGACCATGGCCGCCTACGCTGACGCCTGGGCGGGGGACTCGCCGCTGGCCACCGATGCCGTGACCGCCTCGCCGTATCTGGGCTTCGGGTCGTTGCAGCCGCTGCTGGACAAGGCCCGTGAGCGCGACCGCGGGGTTTTCGTTCTCGCCGCCACATCCAACCCCGAAGGTGCGTCGGTGCAGCGCGCCATCGTGGCTGGACAACCAGTGGGCGGCACCGTGGCCCAGTCCATCGTCGATGCGGCGGCGGGTGTCAACGAAAAGATGGGGGCCCCGGGCATGAATGGCATGGTCGGCGTGGTCGTCGGAGCGACTCTGACCGCCCCGCCGGATGTCAGCGCCCTCTGTGGGCCTGTACTGGTCCCGGGGGTAGGTGCCCAGGGCGGCCGTCCTGATGCGCTGGGGGGCCTCGGCGGGGCTCTACCTGGACAGCTTCTGCCGGCGGTGTCGCGGGAGGTGCTGCAGTCTGGGCCCGATGTCGTCCTGCTGCGCGGGGCCGCCGAACGGATGCGGGATGCCGTCGCCTACCTGAACGACGATCTGGCCTGAAAGACGATTCATGCTGGCCGAAGCGGTGGACGGCCGGTAACCCGACTGCGCGGCGATCGCCGCCGTGGTGTCAATGAGCGGGTTGTTCTGGCACTCGTGGCGACACGCCCGAGGCGCGGTGACCAGCGACACTTTCTGTTTGTCGGGCTCGGGAGGGTGCCGCGTCCGCCCAAGACACCTGGTTGGCCCGCGATTCTCGGCGGTGAGCCACCAATACCCTCGATATGCAGGACGTTTAGCCGTATTTCACGTTGGTCCTGCGGCGCGACGGTGCTGGAAGCGGCGCGATGCAACCCTTCGTTGGCGTCGTTCACGCTGGGGTTTTGAGCAGGAATCCCGGGGGTGGGGTTAGCTTTCGTCAGCCTGCGTGGGTACGGTCGTGCACGCTGGCTGGTTCTCGACCAGCCGAAACAAAAATACATTTATTGAGACGGAGGAACCCGTGGCCCTTCCCCAGTTGACTGACGAACAGCGCGCGGCAGCGCTGGAGAAGGCTGCTGCCGCACGTCGAGTACGTGCCGAACTCAAGGATCGGCTCAAGCGCGGCGGCACCGACCTCAAGCAGGTCCTCACCGACGCCGAGTCCAATGAGATATTGGGCAAGATGAAGGTCTCCGCGCTGCTGGAGGCGCTCCCAAAGGTCGGCAAGGTCAAGGCCCAGGAGATCATGACCGAGCTTGAGATCGCCCCGACGCGACGGCTGCGCGGCCTGGGTGATCGTCAGCGCAAGGCCCTGCTGGAAAAGTTCGACTTCTCGTAAGGGAGGTCGGTGAACGAAGGCAGGGGACCGGACAGCAGGGATCCGCTTGGGCGACGCGCCTTCGAAGCGGTCACGGCTCCGGTCGTGGTGTTGTCCGGTCCGTCTGCCGTCGGGAAGTCGACCCTGGTCCGGTCGCTGCGAATGCAGGTGGCTGACCTGTATGTCAGCGTGTCGGTGACCACTCGTGAGCCACGGCCCGGCGAAGTCGACGGTGCCGACTACCTTTTTGTGCCTGACGAGCAGTTTCAGCGGCTCATCGATCAGGATGCGCTGCTGGAATGGGCGGAGATCCACGGCGGTTTGCATCGCTCCGGAACGCCGGCGGCGCCAGTGCGGGCCGCCCAGGCTGCTGGTAGGCCAGTTCTGATCGAGGTCGATCTGGCTGGGGCGCGAGCCGTCAAGCAGGCGATGCCGAAGGCCACCACTGTGTTTCTGGCTCCGCCCAATTGGGAGGCGCTTGAGGCCCGACTATCCGGCCGCGGCACCGAGTCAGCCGAAGCGATGGCTCGTAGGTTGCAGACGGCGAGGGCTGAGCTGGCCGCCCAGGATGACTTCGACAAAGTCATCGTCAACAGTCAATTGGAGTCTGCCTGCGCTGAATTGGTATCCTTGCTGGTGGCCCACACGGAGGTGTCGCGCGATCGACCTTGATCGCCGCCCGGTACGTGTCAGAAACGAATCAACCGAAACTGCAGGAGACCTTCTACGTGAGCACCCCGCACGCCGACACGCGGCTGACAGCCACGGGCATCGATCCGTCCGCCGCCGGTGCCTATGACACACCCTTGGGTATTACCAATCCTCCCATCGACGAGTTACTGGACCGCGCATCGAGCAAGTACGCACTGGTGATCTATTCCGCCAAACGTGCACGTCAGATCAATGATTACTACAACCAGCTGGGTGACGGGATCCTCGAGTACGTCGGCCCGCTGGTGGAGCCCGGCCTACAGGAGAAACCGCTGTCGATCGCCATGCGCGAGATCCACGGTGACCTGCTCGAGCACACCGAGGGCGAGTAGCAGCGGGCACCGCCCGGCCATGAGACTCTCGGACGAAGAGCGAAAATGACGGTGACGAGCCGCTCAGTTCAACCGGTGAGGCCTCCGAGTAAGCGGATCGTCGTCGGCGTGGCCGGAGGCATCGCCGCGTACAAGGCCGCCACAGTCGTCCGTCAGCTCACCGAGGCAGGGCATTCAGTTCGAGTCGTTCCTACCGCTTCGGCATTGCGGTTCATCGGTGCCGCCACCTTCGAGGCATTGTCGGGCAACCCTGTTCACGCCGGCGTCTTCGAAGACGTCCATGAAGTACCGCATGTGCGGATAGGCCAGTCCGCAGATCTGGTCGTGGTTGCGCCGGCCACCGCCGATCTGTTGGCCCGCGCCACCGCTGGCCGCGCTGATGATCTGTTGACCGCGACGCTGCTGACCGCACGTTGTCCCGTGCTGTTCGCCCCGGCGATGCACACCGAGATGTGGTTGCATCCGGCGACCGTCGCCAACGTGGCCACGTTGCGCGGTCGCGGCGCGATCGTGATGGAGCCGGCCTCGGGCCGGCTGACCGGTGCTGACACGGGTGCGGGCCGGTTGCCCGAGGCTGAGGAGATCTGCACGCTGGCTCACTTGCTTCTCGATCGCGCTGACGCGCTGTCGTATGACCTGTCCGGGGTCAAGGTGCTCGTGACTGCCGGGGGCACTCGTGAGCCGATCGATCCGGTCCGCTTTATCGGCAACCGCAGTTCGGGCAAACAGGGCTATGCGATGGCCCGCGTGATGGCCCAGCGCGGTGCCGAGGTGACGTTGATCGCCGGTCATACTGCTGGACTCATCGATCCGGCGGGTGTGGACGTCGTCCATGTCGGTTCAGCCATCCAGCTGCGAGACGCCGTCTCCAAGCATGCGCCTGACGCGAACGTGTTGGTCATGGCCGCCGCTGTGGCCGACTTCCGTCCCACTCATCAGGCGACTAGCAAGATCAAGAAGGGGCCCGAAGGGGTCGACGACCCGACAATCGAGCTCGTCCGAAACGATGACGTCCTCGCCGGAGCGGTGCGGGCCCGCGCCGACGGCCAGCTGCCTAATATGAGAGCGATCGTGGGGTTCGCCGCCGAGACGGGCGACGCTCGCGGCGATGTGTTGTTCTATGCTCGCGCTAAGCTCAAGAGCAAGGGATGCGACTTGCTTGTGGTCAACGCGGTCGGCGACAACCGTGCTTTCGAGGTTGATCACAATGATGGCTGGCTTCTCTCGGCCGCTGGAACCGAGGCGGCCATGGAACGCGGCTCGAAGACACTAATCGCTAGCCGTATTGTGGACTCGATCGTGGCCTTCCTGAAGAGCGATGGCGGGTAGGGCGAACAACTATCCTTCTGATTTCTGGGACCAGGCTGTGAAAGGCCTTGGACTGAAAGGCGAGAACTCCTCGCGATGTATGACGTGCTGTATAATTTGACTAACTAATTATCTCAAGCCGGGCTTGAGTGGAAGGGATCGACCGTGAGTGGAACTCGGCTGTTTACCAGTGAGTCTGTAACTGAGGGGCATCCTGACAAGATCTGTGACGCCGTTAGTGATTCGGTGTTGGACGCCCTGCTCGCCGATGACCCCCGGTCGCGGGTAGCAGTCGAGACGCTGGTGACAACTGGCCAGGTCCACGTCGTCGGTGAGGTGACAACGACCGCCAAGTCCGCGTTCGCCGACATCACCAACACCGTCCGTGACCGGATCCTTGAGATCGGCTACGACCATTCCGACAAGGGCTTCGACGGTCTGACCTGTGGGGTGAACATTGGAATCGGCGCGCAGTCGCCCGATATCGCCCAGGGCGTGGACACCGCGCATGAGACACGGGTGGGCGGTGCGGCCGATCCGCTGGATGCCCAGGGCGCCGGCGACCAGGGGCTGATGTTCGGCTACGCGATCGCAGACACTCCCGAATTGATGCCGCTGCCGATCGCACTTGCCCACCGGCTGTCGCGCAAGCTGACTGAGGTCCGCAAGGACGGCACCCTCGATTATCTGCGCCCCGACGGCAAGACTCAGGTCACCGTGGAGTACGACGGCACGACGCCGGTGCGGCTGGACACCGTGGTGCTCTCCACCCAGCACGCCGAGGGCATCGACCTGGAAGCGCAGCTGGCCCCGGAGATCACCCGACATGTCATCAACGCGGTATGCGCCGAGCTAGGCCACAAGACCCTCGACACTTCCTCGCCGCGGCTCCTGGTGAATCCGACGGGCAAGTTCGTTCTCGGCGGCCCGATGGGTGACGCCGGCCTAACGGGCCGCAAGATCATCGTCGACACTTACGGCGGATGGGCCCGCCACGGTGGCGGCGCGTTCTCCGGCAAGGATCCGTCCAAGGTGGACCGCTCGGCGGCGTACGCGACGCGCTGGGTAGCCAAAAACATCGTCGCCGCAGGGCTGGCGGAGCGCGTCGAGGTTCAGGTCGCCTACGCGATCGGCAAGGCGGCGCCGGTTGGCCTGTTCGTGGAGACGTTTGGCTCCGAAACCGTGGACCCACTCAAGATCGAGAAGGCCATAGGCGAGGTGTTTGACTTGCGGCCCGGTGCCATCGTCCGGGACCTGGGCCTGCTGCGCCCGATATATGCGCAGACCGCAGCCTACGGGCACTTCGGCCGCACCGATGTCGAGTTGCCGTGGGAGCAGACGAACAAGGTTGACGACCTCAAAAGCGTGATCTAGCTCGCCCGACGATTAGGACACGAATTCGTAGTCGTCTATCGGGAAGCGGCGGCTGCGCCAGTACGCCTCGAAAGTGGTCGCCGGCCGCAGTGATACGTCCCCGTGCTGGTCGAAGTAGTAGCTGTTGGCCAGCTGGCAGCTGTCCTGCCAGAAGATCTGACGGTGGCGCTTGCTCATCATCTCGGCGAAGTACCGGTCGTTGGCCTCCTTGCGCACCTCCACGCGGGTGGCGCGTCGGCGGTGGGTGGCATCCAGGCATCGGACGATGTGACGGGTCTGCGCCTCGATGTGTGCGAAGTACGAGGAGCCGACGTAGCCATACGGCCCGAACACCGTGAAGAAGTTCGGGAAGCCCGGCACGCTAACCCCCTCGTAGGCCTGCAGGCGGTTCTCGTCCCAGAACCGGGCAAGTGAGCGACCACCCGGGCCGCTCACCGGAAACGTGGGCACGTTATCGATGTCGAGCACCTTGGAGCCGGTAGCCAGGATCAGTACGTCGACCTCGTGCAGGACTCCGTCGGTGGTCACGACCCCCGAGCTGGTGATCTTGTCGATCGGCTCTGTCACCAGATCGACATTGTCGCGGTTGAACGTCGAGAGGTAGGTGTTGTGGAATCCGGGCCGCTTGCAGCCCACTGCGTAGCGAGGCCTCAGTTGGTCCCGGACCACCGGATCGTCGACCTGCTTGCGCAGGTATGCCGCGCCGAGCGCGCCCATCCGCTTGGCCAACGGGTTGACCGTGAAGTATTGCGCGGCCAGCGGGGACGTGAACTCGACTTAGGCCTGGCTGATCAGGCGCTGCAGCGTCCTGCCGACCGGAAGGCGCATCATGCGGCGCGCTGCGGCCGACAACGGGACCGCGAACTTCGGAAAACACCAGATCGGGGTGCGTTGGAAGCCGGTCAGGCGCTCGACTATCGGTGCGATTTCGGGAATCACCTGTATCGCGGACGCGCCGGTCCCGATGATGGCGACACGCTTGCCGGACAGCTCCTGGTCGTGGTCCCAACACCGCGGTGTGGACAGTCGTTCTATCCAACAAATAAGATTGCCATCATCGGGCAGGGTGGGGTTCATGACAACCTTGAAGCACGGACTAGCAGTGTTGGGCATGACCATGGGCGCGATGTTCGGGGCGGCCGTTGGCGTCGACGCGGTGGCGTCGGGCAGATTCGGCGCTGGGCCGACCGGTGATCAGCAACCAGGTGCACTCCTCACTGGCCCATCCGGGTGCCCTCGACGACCTCGTGCCTTTCGCCGAACGGAACAATCGCCTCGTGATCGCCTACAGCCCACTGGCGCAGGGGCTACTGGGCGGCAAGTACGGGGTGGACAACCGACCCGGCGGCGTGCGCGCAATGAATACGCTGTTCGCGACCGAG
>DAOUYK010000110.1 GCA_030666145.1 Mycolicibacterium sp.
ACGCACTGGGTGGCCGCCCAGCTGGTGCGCCGCCTGGCAGAGCCTTACCCATCCGATGGGCCCGAGGCTGCAGTGTCGGGGCCCGGCGCAGACACTGAGTGGGCACCGGTACAGCACTGTTGCCTGTCAGTGGCGGTGGCAATGCTGGAGGAGGGGAGGTGACGGTGACCCCTGAAATCCGGGGCGAGGAACCAGGCACGAACCGGGACGAGCCACCTTCGCGTAGCCGGGCTCCGGAACCGCCACCCAATCAGCGGCCGGTTGAATTCTGGCCGACCGCAGAGATCCGTGCAGCGTTGGAGACCGACGACCTCACCGTGTGGCAGCGCATCGTGACGGCGATCAAACGAGACCCGTACGGCAGAACGGCCCGGCAGGTCGAAGAGGTCTTGGAGACCGCCAGGCCGTACGGGGTGTCCCGGGCCATATCGGAGGTGCTTGAGCGCACCCGCGAACACCTTGATGCCGACGAATGCGCCGAGGTGGGTCGGCACGTACACCTGCTGCTGGATCGCTCGGGCCTCCGCGAACACGAGTTTGCATCGCGAATCGGCGTGCCCCCTGAGGAATTCTCAACGTATTTAGGGGGCACCGCCAGCCCTCCGGCATCGCTGATGATCCGGATGGGTCGACTGTCCGAGCGATTCGCCAAGATGCGCCACCACCACCCGCGCTGACCCAATTTGTCGCGAAATGGGGGCCAGTCTTTCTGCAAGGATGTCAGGGTGACGGTAGAAGCGAACCGCGATACGAAATCCGGCATCGACCTGAGCTACGTCGACCCCAACGCCCGACCCCAGGATGACCTGTTCGGTCACGTTAACGGCCGGTGGCTCACCGGCCATCAGATCCCGCCCGATCGCGCGACCGATGGGGCGTTCCGCACACTGTACGACCGCGCTGAGGAGCACGTCCGAGACTTGATCGGCGAAGCGGCTGAGGCAGCGAGCAGCGCGACCGACACCGACACCGACACCGACGAGAAGCGCATCGGCGATCTCTACGCGAGCTTCATGGACACGCAGACAGTTCGCCGGCGCGGTCTCACGCCGCTGCTTGAAGAGTTGGCCGACATCGACGCGGCCGGCACGCCCGACGCGCTGGCAGCGGTGCTCGGTGCGCTGCAGCGCACCGGAGTTGGCGGGGGTGTTGGCCTCTACATCGACACTGACTCCAAGAACTCCTCGCGTTACCTGCTGCACCTGAGTCAGTCCGGCATCGGGCTGCCGGACGAGTCGTATTTCCACGACACGCAGCACGCCGAGATCCTGGCCGCCTATCCTGCGCACATCGCTGCGATGTTCGCGCTTGTCTACGGCGGCTCTGGACACGGTGGGGCTGAGGGTCACGCTCAGAGGGCCGCCGCGGTCGTGGCGTTGGAAACTAAAATCGCGGCGGCGCACTGGGATGTGGTCAAGCGGCGCGACGCCGACCTGGCCTACAACCTGCGCACCTTCGCGGAAGTGACCGAAGAGGCACCCGGTTTCGACTGGAATTGCTGGCTCACCGGTCTCGGTGCCTCGCCCGAGCAGGTGGCCGAGCTTGTGGTGCGTCAGCCGGACTATCTTTGCGGGTTCGCCGCCCTATGGGCGAGCCAGAAGCTGGAAGACTGGAAGAGCTGGGCGCGGTGGCGAGTGATCCACGCCCGGGCGTCCCTGCTCACCGATGAATTGATCGCCGAGGACTTCGCATTCTACGGGCGCAAGCTATCGGGCACCGAAGAGATTCGCGACCGGTGGAAGCGCGGCGTCTCGGTGGTAGAGAGCTTGATGGGTGACGCGCTCGGCAGACTCTACGTCCAGCGGTACTTCGGACCACGGGCCAAGGCCCGAATGGATGATCTGGTCGCCAACCTGCAGGAGGCCTATCGGGTAAGCATCCGCACGTTGGAGTGGATGACGCCACAGACCCGGCAGCAGGCACTGGTCAAGCTCGACAAGTTCACCGCCAAGATCGGTTATCCGAACAACTGGCGGGACTACTCCTCGCTGGTGATCGCGCGCGGTGATCTGTACGGCAACTACCGGCGCGGCTTCGAGCACGAATACGAGCGCGAGCTGGGAAAGCTCGGCGGTCCGGTCGACCGCGAGGAGTGGTTTATGACGCCGCAAACTGTCAACGCCTACTACAACCCGGGCATGAACGAGATCGTCTTCCCCGCAGCGATTCTGCAGCCACCATTCTTCGACGCCGACGCGGACGACGCCGCCAACTACGGCGGCATCGGCGCGGTCATCGGACACGAGATAGGGCACGGATTCGATGACCAGGGCGCCAAGTACGACGGTGACGGCAACCTGGTGGACTGGTGGACCGATGAGGACCGCGCCGAATTCGGCACTCGAACAACGGCGTTGATCGATCAGTACGAGGAGTTTGTTCCGCGCGAGCTAGCTTCGGGCGACAATGGCCACCATGTGAAAGGCGCATTCACCGTCGGTGAGAACATCGGCGATCTCGGTGGCCTGTCCATCGCGCTGATGGCGTACCAGCTGTCACTGGAAGGCCGGCCGGCGCCCGTGCTCGACGGTTTGACGGGCGAGCAGCGCGTATTTTATGGCTGGGCTCAAGTGTGGCGCACGAAATCCCGCGATGCCGAAGCGATCCGCCGACTCGCGGTGGATCCGCACTCACCGCCGGAGTTCCGCTGCAACGGGGTTATCCGCAACATGGACGCTTTCTACGAGGCGTTCGAGGTCGCCGAGTCAGACTCGCTCTACCTCGAGCCGCAGCGCCGGGTACGGATCTGGAACTAGCCCGCCCTGAAAGGGCAAGGTAGCCAACCGGTCCCGTCGGCAGCCTCCATTTCCCGGCCTCTCGTTCTCGTCAGAGTGCGTCAACGCCACCGCGGTCGAGACGCCCGTCAGCGCCCGCCAAGCGTGCTTATACAAGCAGCCATGGGCGCCATGGGTATGTGACAACTACCCGGAATGATCTAGGTTTTACCCGTCACAAAGTGTCAGGCTGTGGGGGGAACAGGCTGTCCTCTCCCCTCTGTCTCCAAAGGAGGACAGCCTGTTCCCTTCTTCGATTATACCCTCTGATATACCCTCTGAACTGCAGTGATACACATTACCCATCATCATCGTCGTCATCATCACGGTGGGCAGCAGCCCACGCATCATCACGCAACTGCTTCCATACCTTCGCGGCACGCGGGTCGCTGATCGAATACGACACACCATCTTCAAGGTCAGGACACTCTCGCGTCAGGTCCAGGTTCGCCTTGGCTCTCTTCGCCTGACGCTCATCGAACGCCTTCTTCTAAGCGGCTCGATCGTCGTGCTCAGCCTTTGATCCCTTATGTGGTGGAGCATGGCGAACGCCAGTATCACCGCTGCCATACAAGCGATCACGCTCATCTGCTCAGCGAACCATCTCATCGGTGATACCGAACCGTTCATCATCCATCCTCCTGCGCCAATTACGAAACATCCCCATCCTCCAACGCCCGACCACGTTCACAGTCACATCCGATGGGTGACGACCTGAGGCAGTCGGGGCAGCCCTGCGCTTCAAGTAGCTTCCGAACGGTGTGCAATCCGTCTAGTTTTTCCGACATTGTTGTCTTCCCTTCGGTTTTCGGTTCAAATATTTTCAGATCGATTCAGGTAGAAGGCTTTTCAGCTTTTTCGGGTTTCTGCTTTCTCAAGCTCCTGTATCGCAGAAAGCAAGAAAGCATAGAAAGCAGGCCCCAAGCGTCGTGCTCTGGAAAATCGCTGCCCAAGATTGTCACTATGCCGTGAGGTGGGCCGGCCTTCCCGCCATGGGGTCGACGGGGTGGGTTTCTGTACAGGTCACGGGCCATCGCGCTGCTGGAGGATGGCGGCTCACGAACGAAGAGCGTTGTTGTGGTGCGGCCTGCGACGCTGTGACTCTAGTCACGCTGCTAGGAGTAGAGCTGCTGGAACCGCAAGATTGACTTCTCGATATCGCCCTTGGCCGCGCGCGCCGCAGCGGCGCCAATTGGGCCGAACAACGGAGCCCCGCCCAAATCCATCTTCATCGTGAACGTGCATCCGTCTTCGGTGGCAGCGACCTTATATGTCAACGAATACTTGGTGCCGCCGACACCCTGGCCGTTGATCTCGAGAGTGGACGGCGGATCGAATTTGCGTACGGTCCAGGTGACGCGGTCGCGCATGCCTTTCACACCGACCACCCCGATGAACTCGGTCCCCACGCAGAGTTCTTCGGGAAGATCCGAACGCCACCCCTGGTGTATGGTCATCCAGTCGCCCAGCGTCCCCAGATTAGATGCGTGCGCCCAGGCCTGGTCGGCAGGCATCGGGAGCGACCGGGATAATTCGAGTTTGGCCATGGGCTAATCCTCTCTTAGAGACTCCCCAGATCGCTTGCGGAGCCGGGCACAGCACGGCGACGATTACAGAACACGTTGTGGCCACCAAGCTACTTCACTGATCATGACATTTGACGGTTATGCCCCAGCGGCGGTGCTGTGCCTGCTAGCCGTGGCATTCCCCGACACCAGCCACATCGTCGCCGTCGTCGTCGGCTGACCACGAGCGCTCAGTCAGATACGGGCCAGTTGTCTGCTCACCTCGTCGGCTGAGGCCTGATGACTTGGCCCGGTTGCATGCACGATGCGTCGCTTGGCAGTTCGCGATGTCATAGGGATCGCCACCTGCCGCCAGTGACAGGATGCGATCCATTTCCGGTGACCCTGGCAATCGGGGGCCGAGCTCGATGTCGAGGTACCTGCCACACAGTGCGCAGGTGTCGTTGCAGTCGTTGAGGACCTGCTCGCGGAGCCGCTTAATCCGCCGGCGATCAGGCCGGTGACGCTCAATCACTAGGCGTCCGTTATCAGCCGGTTGCTGCGCGCCTTCGGTGAGGGGACGTAGGCGTTGGCAATCGCGGTGCCATCATCTGACACCAGCCCCGTGAGGTGCGTGCCGATCGGGGGTCGCCCGGACTGCGTGGCGACGGCTACCTCGTCGGGGATATCGGGTGTCTTGAGTTCCAGCACTTCGCCCAGCGGCTGCTCGCGTAGTGTGCCGTCGTCGAGCTGAAGCTCAGGATCTATGACAACCGTGGAGAGCCGACCGGTGTTCGGTTCCCTGCGGTGGAAGCGACGGAGATCCAACGACTTCCGATATCTGGTGTGGTCGGCTGATGTCGTCGAGGCGACGATCACGCCACCTGCCGCCAGGATCTGCGACCACCGGGTACCCCGGGTGTCCAGCTTCTTTCTGTAGGCGTCCCACAACTGCCGTCGGGTCGCAGTGCCCTGTTGGGCGACCAGTGGCACCAGCGCGGTCGGGGACGTTGGCGGGGGCGAGCGCGCTACCGGCGATCTACGCCTACGGCCTGCGCAATCCGTTCCGGTTGGCGTTCACGCCGAATGGCGATCTGCTGGTCGCCGACGTAGGAGCGGCGTCATTCGAGGAAGTGAACCTGGTGACGGCAGGCGGCAACTACGGATGGTCGAGCGCCGAAGGGGTTTGCGCCAGTTGCTCATCAATCAACCCGATCTACACCTATCCCCGCGGCGCAGGCGCGGCCATCACGTCGGTGCTCGTTTATGACGGAGCGACGTTGGGCCCCGCTTATCTGGACAAGTTGTTCATCGCCGACCTGGTGCAGGGCTGGATCAAGGTGCTGACCTGCAGCCCTGAATTCACCTCCTGCGACAACCCGCAGGACTTCGACCCCGAAGCCGGCACAACCCTCGTGCTGGCTCAAGGGCCGGGCGGCGGCCTCTACCAGCTGACCTATCAACCGGGTGAGCTCGTGCGCATCGCGCCCGCGAGCAGCACCTCAGCGGCGGTGTAGCAAATACTAATCGCCGGGCGGAAGTTGTCGCACACCAACGGCTTCGGGCAGTCGGCGATGGCGGCCCTTACCCACCTCGAGCGGGGCACCCCGTGCGCGGCTGGCTACGGCACCTGTCCGGGTGTCGACCGACTCGCCGTCCAGATCGCGCGGGACGACGGAGGACTCGACCCGTCGCCGCATGCCCACGTCGTCGCCGATCAGTTCGTGCTCTCGCTCTTGCTCTGACTCGGAAGGGGGGCTGTCTTCTGAATGCACCGTCATTGTGTGCGTGCGCCGAAGTGAGAAGTTGATCTCCTCGACTTCCTCCCAGACCTGCCGCGCAGTACGAACGGGGTGGGTAGTGGAGTCGATCGCCTTGGCGACGATGTTAGGCACCAACGGACGGATCCAACGAGCAGCGGATTTGGTGAGTTCGGGCAGATTCGGGATCAGCGGCGGCTGACCGCCCCCCGCAACCTCAGACGTGGCAGGCGCCGGTAGGTGTTCATCCGCACGGACCGGCAGCGTCTCCGCCACAGCAGATTCGAGCTGTCTCTGTTCGGACACATCAACTCCTAGCTCTTCATGTTGACCCTCGAGCTCAACTTGTGGACCCTCGCGGATTTGCGCCACGCGACGGCGATATTGCGCGCGGTCGACCTCGTGTTGAGCGTCGACAGCAAGGCGCACGCTGGCCAGTTGTTGCTCGGCCCAGAGGATCTCGGCGGTCCGCCGAACCTCGGTGCGTTTGACCGCGATCGCTGTGTCAGCTTCGATTTCGGCGCGCTCACGCTCGGCGTGGGCGGCCTCGCGACGATCGTGGGCAGTCTGGCCGCGTAATAGTGTGAGGACCAGCGGGAGCAGACCCAGTAGAACGAATAAGACGATCGTGGCCAGCCGTAGCAGCATCGCGCCGGGTGCCGCCAACGTATAGTCCTGCATCGCGACCCATCGAGCACCGAGGCCTCTATCGGCGCCCGCAATGGCGGCTGAACGCGCGTTACCGAGCGCACGCTCATCGTAAACGATGGCAGCGTCCAATTCAGGCGCCCGGCGCTCACGCGCTCCGATAGAGCTGTCAAGGTCCTGGCGGGCACTGGCGAGAAGCTCATTCGCGGTGAGGCTTTCAGGTCCACGGCCCGGCATCCCCGTGATGTGGGTCTGCGGACAGTTCGGGGACGGGTTGTACTCACAACGAGCGACGACGAGAGCCTCGTCGAGCCTTGCACGCGACTGTTCGACCGTGACATCAAGGTCGCTTCGTGCCGAACGGCTTTGGGCAAGACCCGCCGACGCCTGTACGACGGCCGGCACAGTGGCCACAGATCGTGCCGCCGTCTCGTCCAGAGTGCGGTCGATGGCTCCTGCGAACACGGCGAGCGCCGCAAGCTCGCCGACGAAGATTCCAACCGCCACCGCGATAGCAGCACGTCCCGCAACAGCCGTCCACCCGCGGATCGGGCCGCTACCGACAAATCGAGTCTGCATTCCGACCAGCACGCCGAAAGCAAGGGCACAGGAAACCACGGCAAGCGGCGGCCAACTGGTCGCTGCAGCCAGCGCAAGACCGGCAACGAGCGCTGCCGTCGCGCCGTAGAACAGTGTTATCACGCCAGCCGCGCGGCGCGTCTCGAGGGATGATTCAGCGGCTGCGAAAACGCGCACAGTGACTCCCAACGGACAATAGTGTGATGGTGGCCCTATAGGGTCCAGACTACGGATCGCATCCGTGCCATCGCACCGATGCGATAGAAGCATTGTCTCATAGGATCAGCGCGGGTCGCCGTGACAGCCGGCACAGGCGGATCAAGCCATAGCTTGATCACGTGCGTGTCATCCGCCTCGAATTCGCCTGTCACGTGGGTTCCAGGCCGGTATTCACGTCAGACCAGGGAATCACTGTTCGCGGCAAACCAATTCCTCAGTGAGATGCGTCACCCAGCGCTTGAGGTCGGTCTCACAGCCTCGGGGGACTTTTCGAACAGATAGTGGAAAACCATCCACTCATTGCCGGCACCGTAGCCGAAAACCTCTGAGCAGAACAGCAAGAACATCCTCCATCGCTGCAGAGCGATGGAGGCAGATGTAGGGCCACCCTCCAGGGCGCTCAGGCACTCCTTGGAATTCGCGTCAAGCTGGGCAAGCCAAGCTTCGAGAGTTCTGCTGTAGTTTCGCCCGTCGATGTCCCAGACTGCGGATTGCCTCAAATCCGGCGGAAGGAAGTGCTCTAACAAGTCTCTGCTCGGCATGGTACCGCCGGCGAAGAAATACCTTCCCATCCAGTCCGTGGTCTTGAAGTCGTAGGCGAAGCGCCGATTTCCGAGGATCTGCACCATCATTCGCCCGTCGGGCTTCAACCACGAGCTCACCTTTTTGAGGACCATGTCGTAGTTCTTCATATGCTCGAGCATTTCGCACGACACGATCACATCGAAGGCGCCGTGAAAGGACGGGTCATCAAACGTGCTCGCGTCCGCCTTGACATTGGTGAATCTGTCTATGCACTTGCGGTTTCGGACCTTGATGAAGTCCTGCTGGGTGGCACTGTTGGACAGGAAGGTGACGTGCACACCTTCGTAGTTCTCCAGGAGGTAGCTGCCGTGTGAACCCCAACCGCAGCCAAGGTCGAGCAGTCGAATCTGCCCACGCTCCTTGACGAGTTGATTGAACTGCAGATGTTCTTCGAGAAATGTATGCAGCATGCCCACTTCGGCATCGGCGAGGCTGGTTGACGCCTCGGCAAACGCGGCGCACGAGTACTTTAGATATGGCCCCAGCATGAGTTGGAAGAAGCGCGTGGGCACTTCGTAGTGCTGGATGTTGGCATCAGCCTGGTGAGTTGCGCCCGCGCTATTGCGCAGCTTGTCGAAGTACTTCTTCTTATACAACGCCTGTTTCTGAGTGTCTCCGCTGCACTCGAACGTCTTAACCCAGCTTGCACACATCCGCCGGATCAGTATCCGCAGGACCGCGTCGGGCAGGAGGCCCCGCTCTTTGAGGCCCAGTACAGCGTTGAACAAACGTTCCACGGTCAGTATCCAAACACACGCCGGGTCGCGACTCCGGGGTTACCGGGAGCCTGGTTGTAGCACCGGGTGGCAGATGCCGCACTGTCGATTTCATAGCTGTCGATTTCATCGACAACACGAAGCACTCTCAAAACAGTAATAATCACCATCACCGCCGCGGCGCTCCTACTAGCCACCAGCACACCCACCGCAGCAGCCAGCCCCAGTATTAAAGAAGTCTGCACAGGACCCGGCCGGCCACCGGCCGGCTCGCTAATGGCAGCAGTTTGCGAAACCATCAGTGCCCATCCTCAAGGCCCCTGTGGGGCGGCTTCACGATCTAAGCCACACCTGCGCGTCATTGGCGATCCAGACCGGGGTGAATGTCAAGGTCGTTCAGCGGCTACTGGGGCACAAGTCGGCGACCCTGACATTGGATCGCTACGGGCACCTGTTCCCCGACGATCTAGACGCGGTAGCGGACGCTTTCGACGCCGCTGCTAAATCTACTGCGGACGATCTGCGGACGATCCCGGTATTGCGGGCTGTGTCGACGGAGCCGAAATAGCCTCTTACCAGCGTGGCAGGCACAGGATTCGAACCTGTATAGGCGTAAGCCGACGGATTTACAGTCCGCCAACCCCCGTCCGTGGGCACCCACCCGTGTGCGCAATATTGCCGACTAGCAGCGCGAACTGTCCGTTGCCGTGCGCTCACATTCGCGGGTGTAGGGCCTGAGTTGTGACACCGCCGTGACACCGAGAGCCAAACCGACGAACAGCACCCACCATGCCGCGTTAGACCGCGAGCAAGGCTCCCCCCGAGAACATCGAGTCGTGGACCTCGATTGATTCAGGCACCGCACCTCGTGGGATGTCAAACGTCACACTCGCCTCGATACTGAGGCCGGGGTTGATGTCCTCCAGCCAATTCTCGTCGGCCATCGATACGGTCGCGTCGTACTTTTTGCCGTCGACGATCAGATGCTGGAAGCCCGCGCCAAAGCTCCGGGCGCCGTCACCTATGTTGGTCACCCGTAGATGGACGATGAAGAACTCCCCCTTGGGCTGCTCCTGGGGCAACAAGCCCTCTTTCGTAGCCAACCGATCGACCCCGAGAACCTGGAACTCGAACTTGCCATCGCGGACGG